>NZ_JBSFEV010000012.1:0-196394 GCF_053594615.1 Streptomyces sp. NPDC001858 | reverse complement strand
GCCGCTGCCGGCCGCCCTGGCCACAGGTGAGCCGCAGTTCGCCGTCCGCAAGGGGCGGCCCGGCGTGCCCCGGGTGGCCAGGATCTCCGACTCGCCCGCGTCCCGGCGGGACCTCGCGGTCGGCACCGTGCTGCTCTCCGGTGCCAGCGGGACCCTGGGGGGTCTGTTCGCCCGGCATCTGGTCGCCCGGTACGGGGTGACCCGGCTGCTGCTCACCAGCAGGCGCGGTCCGGACGCCCCCGGCGCCGCGGAACTCGCCGCGGAGCTCACCGAGGCGGGTGCGACGGTCACCGTGGCCGCCTGCGACACCGCCGACCGCGACGCGCTGGCCGCGCTGCTGGCGTCGATCCCCGCCGAACACCCGCTGACCGGTGTGGTGCACGCAGCCGGGCTGCTCGACGACAGCGTCGTCGAGGCGATGCGGCCGGAGCAGCTCGAACGCGTCCTGCGGCCGAAGGTCGACGCCGCCCTGAACCTCCACGAGCTGACCGAGGGGCTCGACCTGTCGATGTTCGTGCTGTTCTCGTCGGTCGCCGGGATCCTCGGCCTGCCGGGCCAGGCCAACTACGCCGCCGCCAATGCCTACCTGGACACCCTGGCCCAACACCGCGCCGCGCGGGGCCTGCCGGCCGTGTCGCTCGCCTGGGGCCTGTGGGCCGAGGCCAGCGGCATGACCGGCCACCTCGCGGACGCGGACCTCGGCCGGATGCGCCGGGCGGGCCTCGCCCCGCTGTCCACGGCGGACGGACTGGCCCTGTTCGACGCCGCGTTGGCCTCCGGCGAGGCCCTCCTCGTCCCGGCCCGGCTCGAACCGGCCGCCGTGCGCGCCCAGGGCGTCGTGCCGCCGCTGCTGCGCGGGGTGGTCCGCGACCGGGTCCGGCGGGCGGCGGCCGCCGCCGCGGGCGGGCCGGGGGCGGTCGCGCCGCTCGGCGACGGCCTGGCCCGGATGTCCCCGGCCGACCGGGCGGAGACCCTCCTCGGCCTGGTCCGCGAGCACACCGCCGGCGTCCTGGCCCACGGCACACCCGGCGCGGTCGACCCCGGCCGCACCTTCAAGGAACTCGGGTTCGACTCGCTGACCGCGGTGGACCTGCGCAACCGGCTCGGCGCGGCGACCGGCCTGCGACTGCGCGCCACCCTGGTGTTCGACTACCCGACGCCGACGGCCCTCGCCACCCACCTCGGCGCCGCCCTCGGCCCGACCGACCCGACCGGCCCGACCGGCCCGACCGACCCGACCGACCCGATCGCGAAGCCCGCGCGGCCGGCCCGCGAGCTGGACGGGCTGGAGCTCGACGAGCTCTTCGACCTCATCGACGGCGAACTTGGCATGCCCTGACGGAGGACCCGTGAGCAACGAAGAGAAGCTGGTCGAGTACCTCAAGCGGGTCACGGCCGAGCTGCAGCAGACCAGACAGCAACTCCGCGACGCCGAGCAGGCCGGCTCCGAACCGGTCGCCGTCATCGGCATGGCGTGCCGGTTCCCCGGCGACGTCGGCTCGCCCGAGGACCTGTGGCGGCTGCTGGACGCCGGCGACGACGCCATCACCGAGTTCCCCGCCGACCGGGGCTGGGACCTGGAGGCGCTCTACGACCCGGACCCCGACACCCCGGGCCGCACCTACACCCGGCGCGGCGGATTCCTGCGCCGGGCCACGGAGTTCGACCCGGAGTTCTTCGGGATCTCGCCCCGCGAGGCGGTCGCGATGGACCCGCAGCAGCGGCTGCTCCTGGAGACCTCGTGGGAGGCGCTGGAGCGGGCCGAACTGCGCCCCGCCGCGCTGCGCGGCGCCAGGGTCGGCGTGTTCGCCGGGGCGATGGCCGCGGACTACGGCCCACGGCTGCACCAGGCCGTCGGCGGCGCGGAGGCGCACCTGCTCACCGGCACCACGAACAGCGCCGCCTCCGGACGGATCGCGTACACCTTCGGCTTCGAGGGGCCCGCCGTCACCGTCGACACGGCCTGCTCGTCGTCGCTGGTCGCGCTGCACCTGGCGGTGCAGTCGCTGCGCCGCGGGGAGTGCACGCTGGCGCTGGCCGGCGGCGCCACGGTGATGTCCACCCCGGGCATGCTCGTCGCGTTCAGCCGCCAGCGCGGGCTGTCCCCGGACGGGCGCTGCAAGTCCTTCGCCGACGCGGCCGACGGCACCGGCTGGGGCGAGGGCGTGGGCATGCTCCTGGTGGAGCGGCTCTCGGACGCACGGCGGCTCGGGCACCCGGTGCTCGCCGTGGTGCGCGGCAGCGCGGTCAACCAGGACGGCGCGTCGAACGGCTTCACCGCCCCGAACGGACCCTCCCAGCAGCGCGTCATCCGCCAGGCGCTGGCGGACGCCGGGCTGTCCCCGGCGGACGTGGACGCGGTCGAGGCGCACGGCACCGGCACCAGCCTCGGCGACCCCATCGAGGCGCAGGCCGTCCTGGACACCTACGGCGTCGACCGCGAACGTCCGCTGTGGCTCGGGTCGTTGAAGTCCAACATCGGCCACACCCAGGCGGCGGCCGGGGTCGGCGGAGTCATCAAGATGGTGCTGGCGCTCCGCCACGGCGTGCTGCCGAAGACCCTGCACGTGGACACCCCGTCCTCGCACGTGGACTGGTCGGCGGGGACGGTCGACCTGCTGACCGAGCGCCGCGCATGGCCGGCGACGGACGGGCCGAGACGGGCCGCGGTGTCGTCGTTCGGCATCAGCGGCACCAACGCGCACGTCATCCTGGAACAGGCGCCGACCCCCGAGCCGACCGAGCCGACCGAGCCGGAGGCCGTGGCCCCCGTGCCGCAGCCGCTCGCGCCGCTGGTGCTGTCCGGCAGGACGTCCGAGGCGCTGGTCGGCCAGGCCGAACGGCTGCTGCCCGCCGCGGCGGCCCTGGACCCGCTCGACGTCGCGTTCACGCTGGCGACGACCCGGACGGCGTTCGAACAGCGCGCCGCGATCGTGGCGGCGGACCGTGACGGGCTGCTCGCCGCCCTGCGCGCCGTCGCCGACGGCGACCCGGCCTCCGGTGTGGTGCGCGGCGTCGCCCGCCCCGGCCGGACCGCCTTCCTGTTCGCCGGACAAGGCACCCAGCGGCCCGGCATGGGCCGCGAACTGTACGCGGCGTTCCCGGTGTTCGCCGCGGCCCTGGACGAGGTGTGCGCCGCCTTCGACGGCCTCCTGGACCGCCCGCTGCGCGAAGTACTGCTCGGTGACACGGACACGGACACGGACACGGCCTCGGACGGTACCGACTCGGACGGGGCGGAACTGCTGGACCGCACCGGCTGGGCGCAGCCCGCGCTGTTCGCGGTCGAGGTCGCGCTGACCCGCTTGCTCTCCTCCTGGGGCGTGCGCCCGGACGCGCTCGCCGGGCACTCCATCGGCGAGCTGTCGGCGGCGTTCGTCGCCGGACTGTGGACGCTGCCGGACGCCTGCCGGGTGGTCGCCGCGCGCGGCCGACTGATGGAGCGACTGCCCGCGGGCGGCGCGATGGCATCGATCCAGGCGACCGCGGACGAGGTCGCGTCGGCGCTGACAGGCGACGACGCCGACGAGACCGGCGAGGCCGGTGTCGCCGCCGTGAACGGCCCGCGCTCGGTGGTCGTGTCGGGCGAGGAGGGCGCCGTGCTCCGCTGCGCCGAGCATTTCGCGGCCCTGGGCAGGCGGACCAAGCGCCTACGGGTCAGCCACGCGTTCCACTCGCCCCTGATGGACCCGATGCTGGAGCCCTACCGCGCGCTGCTCGCCGACGTGACCTTCCACGAGCCGGTGCTGCCGATCGTGTCCACGCTCACCGGCGAGCCGGCGTCGGCCGAGGAGCTGCGCTCACCGGAGTACTGGGTGCGCCAGGTCCGCGAGCCGGTGCGGTTCGCCGACGCGGTGCACCGGCTGTGCGAGGACGGCGTCACCCGGTTCGTCGGCGTCGGACCGGACGCGGCGGTCACCACGATGGCCGAGGGCTGCTTCACCGAAGGGGACGCGCTGCCCGTCGCGGTGCCGGTGCTGCGCGCCGACCGCCCGGAACCGGCCACCGCACTCACCGCGCTGGCCGCGGCGCACGTCCACGGCATGGAGGTGGACTGGCCCCGGGTGTTCGCCGGCACGGGTGCGACCGCCGTGGACCTGCCGACCTACGCCTTCCAGCGCGACCGGTACTGGATGGACGCCGTCGCGCAGCCGGGCGGTCTGCGGGCCGCGGGCCTGGCCGCCGGGGAGCACCCGCTGCTCGGCGCCGTGCTGACCCTGCCGGAGTCCGGCGCGACGGTGCTGACCGGCAGGCTCTCGCTGGAGGCGCAGCCCTGGCTGGCCGACCACGCGGTGCTGGGCCGGGTGATCGTGCCGGGCGCGGCGTTCGTGGAGATGGCGCTGCGGGCCGGCCGCGAGCTCGGCTGCCGGCTGCTCGACGAACTGACCGTGCACACACCGCTGGTGCTGGGGGAGCGCACCGGCGCCCGGATCCAGGTCGTGGTCGGCACCGCCGACGAGTCGGGCTGCCGCACGGTGTCGGTCCACGCCCAGCCCGACGGCGGCGACTGGATCCGGCACGCCGACGGCTCGCTGGCGGACGCGCCCCGGCCGACGGAGTTCGAGGCCACGGTCTGGCCCCCGGAAGGCGCGGACGAGATCGCCGTCGGCGCGGTGTACGCCGACCTCGGCGCCCGCGGCTACGACTACGGCCCGGCCTTCCAGGGCCTGACGGGACTGTGGCGGCGCGGCGACGAGATGTTCGCCGAGGTCGCCCTGCCGCCGGAGCCGGCGGCCGACGCGGACCGCTTCGGCCTGCACCCGGCGCTGCTGGACGCCGCGCTGCACACGGTCTGGTACGGCGGCTTCCTCGACGCGGCGGACGGCGCCGTCCTGCCGTTCGCCTGGTCGGGGGTGTCCCTGGCGGCGGTCGGGGCGTCCGTGCTGCGGGTGCGGATGGCACCCGCCGGCGAGGACGCGGTGACGCTGCAGCTCGCCGACGCGACCGGTGCGCCGGTGGCGTCGGTCGAAGGCCTGCGCTTCCGGCGACTGCCGACGACGGGTTCGGGCGGGCCCGCGGAGTCGATGTTCCGGGTGGACTGGTCGGCGGTGCCCGCCGAGCCCGCCGAGCGCGTCCGCTGGACGCTCGCGCACGGCACGGCGGACCTCCCCGCCGACCCCGAGGTGGTGTTCCTGCGCTGCCCGGCCGGCCCGGACGCCCGGCAGGTCACCGGTGCGGTGCTCGCCGTCATGCAGGAGTGGCTCGCCGACGAGCGGTTCGCCTCCGGCACGCTCGTGCTGGTCACCGAGGGCGCGGTCGGCGCCGAGCCGGGGGAGCGGGTCGGCGGGCTCGCCCAGGCGGGCGTGTGGGGCCTCGTGCGGTCGGCGCAGACCGAGAGCCCCGGCCGGTTCGGGCTGCTGGACGTGGACGCCGAGCCGGTGCCGTGGGACGCGGTGGCCGCGCTGGTCACCCTGGAGCCGCAGCTGGCGGTCCGCAAGGGCCGGGTGCTGGTGCCCCGGCTGGTCCGGGCCGAGGTCGGCAGCGGCGCCGCGCCACCGGCGGCGTTCGGCGCCGGAACGGTGCTCGTCACCGGCGGCACCGGCATGCTCGGCGGGGTCGTGGCCCGGCACCTGGTGAGCGCCCACGGCGTGCGGCGGCTGCTGCTCGTCAGCCGCGCCGGGGCCGGTTCCGCCCGGGGCGCGGAGCTGGCGGCCGAGCTGACCGGGATGGGCGCGGAGGTCGTCCTGGCCGCCTGCGACACGGCGGACCGGGCCGCGCTGTCCCGGCTGCTGGCCGACATCCCGGCCGCGACGCCGCTGACCGGGGTCGTTCACGCGGCGGGCGTGGTCGACGACGGCGTCCTGACCGATCTGACCCCGCAGCGCCTCGACACCGTGCTGGGCCCCAAGATGGTCGCCGCCTGGAACCTGCACGAGCTGACCCGCGACCTCGACCTGTCGGCGTTCGTGCTGTTCTCCTCGATGTCCGGCCTGATCGGCCCGGCCGGCCAGGCCAACTACGCGGCGGGCAACGCCTACCTGGACTCCCTCGCCCAGTACCGGCGGGCCCAGGGGCTGGCCGGGGTCTCGCTGGCCTGGGGCATGTGGGCCGAACGCAGCACGATGACCCAGCAGCTCTCCGACGTGGACCTGGCCCGGCTGGGCCGGCTCGGGGTGAGCCTGTTCTCGTCGGAACAGGGCCTCGCCCTGCTGGACGCCGCGCTGGGCCTCGAAGAGCCGGTGCTCGTCCCGGTCACCCTGGACCTCGCCTCGACCCGCGCCCAGCCGGACGTGCCCCCGATCCTGCGCCGACTCGCCGGCCGCGCAGTCGTACGCCGCACCCCGCGCTCGGCGTCCGCCCGCTCGGGCCCGGTCCTCGACCGGCTGGCCGCCCTGCCGGAGGACCGGCGCTTCGACGTGCTGCTCGATCTGGTCAGCACCCAGATGGCGGCGGTCCTGGACTACCCGACCGGACGCGCCGTCGAACCCGACCGCGCGTTCTCCGAGCTGGGCGTCGACTCGGTGTCCGCGGTGGAGTTCCGCAACCGCCTCGGCGCCGAGACCGGCCTCAGACTCGCCCAGACGCTGGTCTTCGACCACCCGACGGCGTCCGCCGTCACCCGCGAACTGATCCGGGAACTCGCGGCCCGCGTCCCGGCCCCGACCGGCTCGCTGCTCGCCGAACTCGCCCGCGTCGAGTCCGCCCTGACCCCGTCCTCGGTCACCGGCCCGGACGGCGACGAGGTCACCGACCGCATGGAGAGCCTCCTGGCGAAGATACGCGCCTACCGAGACGCCACCGACCGCCCCGAACCGAAACTCGACGTCACAGCGGCCACCGACGAGCAGCTCTTCCAGTTCCTGGACGGCAGCTGACGCTGCGTACGCCGGCCGGCGTCGCCGTCACACGCTGACGTCGACGCCCCTTCCGGCGGGCAGCCAGCGGAAGCGGTCCCGGATGTCGGCGGGGGCCGTGGCCAGGTGCCGTTCGATGGCTTCGCGGTTCTCGCGGAAGTGGTGCCAGCCCTCGTAGTGGACGGGGACGACGGTTCGCGGGGTGAGCAGACGGCACAGCTCCACAGCCTGAGCGGCCGTCATCGAGTAGCGGATCGGGCCCGTCAGCGGGAAGCGCACGCCGCCCATGTGCAACAGGGCGGTCCCCACGTCAAGGCGGCCGGCAAGGTGTCGTATCCCGTCGTGCAGGACGGTGTCTCCGGAGATCCAGAGCACGCCGTGCCGTTGTCCCTTCCAGTGGAGCGCGAAGCCGGTGACGTCCCCGGTGATCGGCCGGGACAGCGGCGGTCCGTGGCGAGCGGGGGTCGCGGTGACGTCGATCGTCGTGCGACCCGGGGCCCGGAGGCGCGTGGTCGTCCACGGTGCCAGGCCACGAGCGTTGCCGCCGAGGCGTTGTGCTCCGGACGGCGTGGTGAGCACGGTGTCCACGGTCGGCAGCAGAGCGCGCCCGGCCGTGTCGAGGTTGTCGCCGTGGTGGTCGTGGCTGAGCAGGACGGCGTCGACCGGCGGCAGGTCCGCGACGGCGAGGGCGGGACCGGACGCCTTGCGGGAGGACGTGCCCCAGCCGAACCGGTAGCGGCGCCCCGGCGGATCGAACGTCGGGTCGGTGAGCAGCCGCCAGCCGCCGACCTCGATCAGTGTGGTCGGACCGCCGATGTGGGTGACGCGGACGTCGGTCATGCCGTGATCCCTTCCGGTGGCCCGGGACGGCGGATATCACCGTCCCGGGCGTGCTGGTAGGCGCTAGCGGGCGTGCGACAAGGCCCACGAGAGCGCGTAGTCCGCGATCTCCTCCCAGCCTGGCGAGGCCGGCATCAGGTGCGGCTGCCCGGGATACACCTTGACTTCGGTGACGGTGTTCGACTTGTAGTGCTGGGCGTTGGACTGCTGGACCTTGGGCGGCATGAGGTGGTCCAGCTCGCCGGAGAGGAACAGCAGCGGTGCCCGGTCGTCGTTGTGGTAGTTCACCCAGATGTCCTGGTGGCCGGGCTGGAGGTTGGCCAGCACGCTGTTCCACAGGATGCGGCCCGACGCGGGAATCGCGTACCGCTCGTAGAGCGCCCGGGACTCGTCCTCGGGAAAGGTGTTGGTGAAGGCGTAATGCCACTGCTCAGGGGTGAGGCCGACCGCCTTGTGGTGGTTGGCGGGGTTCTTGAGCACGGGGAAGGTCGCCTTCACCTGACTCAGCGGGGTCACCTTCACGCCTTCGGTGGGCGCGGAGTTGATGGCCACTCCCGCCGCGCCGAAACCGTGGTCGAGCAGGACCTGGGTGAACGCGCCGCCCGCGGAGTGGCCGATCAGGACGGGCGGTCTGTCGAGCCCGCGGATCACGTTCGCCAGGCTCTCCATGATCTGCGGGGCGGTCACCCTCTCGATCGGGGTCGGGTCGGCGTTCAGGGACTCGACCTCTGCCTCGAAGCCGGGGTAGGCGGGCGCGAGCACGCGGTAGCCCTGCTTATCGTAGCGGTCGATCCAGTGCTCCCAGCTGCGCGGCGTCACCCAGAAGCCGTGGATCAGGACGATGGTGTCCGGTGCGTTCATCGGTGTTCCTTCCAGGACGTCAACGGGTGGCGCGGTGGGCGGCCAGGATCTGGCGGACCACGATGTCGGGGTGCGACATCATCACGACGTGGGAGGAGCCCTTCACCTCGACGGTCGTGCTCCTGGCGCGCTGGGCCATGAAGCGCTGCACCGCGGCCGGGATGACGTGGTCGGCGGTGGGGATCACGTACCAGGACGGCAGGCTCCGCCAGGCCGGTACGCCGCTGCCGGAGGCCAACCCGCCCACGCTGCCCGGGCGTTGGGTGGCCGCCATGAGGCGTGTCACGGAGGTCGGCAGATCCTGGGCGAAGACCTCGTGGAACTTCGCCTGGTCGATATAGCCGTCGGTGCCGGTTGTGCCGTCGGGCAGCGGGAACGGGCGGGTCACCAGCGCATCCTTCAGTTTACTGCCCGGGAACATGTCGGCGAGTTGCAACGCGCTCTCGCCCTCGTCGGGCGCGAAGGCCCCGACGTACACCAGTGCCTTGACCTGGGAGCGATCGCGTCCGGCGTTGGTGATGACCTCGCCGCCGTAGGAGTGGCCGACCAGGATGACCGGGCCGGGGATCGTGTCGATGACGCTGGAGACGTATGCGGAGTCAGTCGTCAGGTCGCGCAGGGGGTTCGCCGGGGCGATGACCGGGAAGCCGGCCTTCAGCAGCCGGGCGACGACGTCGTTCCAGCCGGAGGAGTCGGCGAACACGCCGTGCACGAGCACGACGGTCGGTTTCGCGCCGCCGCCCGGGCGGGCGGCGGCGGGGGCGGGGGCGGCGCCGAGCGTGACGGCTCCCGCCGCGAGCAGCCCGCCGAGTACGCGGCGGCGGGGCTGACCTTCGGGAATC
The DNA here is from genome assembly GCF_053594615.1 of Streptomyces sp. NPDC001858. Taxonomy (NCBI): domain Bacteria; kingdom Bacillati; phylum Actinomycetota; class Actinomycetes; order Kitasatosporales; family Streptomycetaceae; genus Streptomyces; species Streptomyces sp. NPDC001858. The sequence continues at coordinate 187,057 of NZ_JBSFEV010000012.1, read as the reverse complement.
ATGCGGTGGTTCCTTCTGTGGTCAGGAGTTGAGGAAGTCCAGCAGGTCGGCGCCGAGCTGTTCCTTGTGCGTGTCCGTGATGCCGTGCGGCGCGCCCGGGTAGACCTTCAGCGTCGCGTTCTTGATGCGGGCCGCCGACGCCTTGCCGCCCACCTCGAAGGGCACGACCTGGTCGTCGTCGCCGTGGACGACCAGGGTCGGCACGTCGAAGGCGTCCAGGTCGGCGCGGAAGTCGGTGGCCGAGAAGCCCGCGATGCACTCGTAGGCGCCTCGGTGTCCGGCCTGCAGGCTCTGGCGCCAGAAAGCGTCCCGGATGCCCTGGGACACGTCGGCGCCGGGCCGGTTGTTGCCGAAGAACGGGCCGTCGGCCAGATCGCGGTACAGCTGTGAGCGGTCGGCGAGCGAGCCGGCGCGGATCGCGTCGAACGCCTCGACCGGTACACCGCCGGGATTGTCGTCGGTCTTGAGCATGAACGGCGGTACGGCGGAGACCAGCACGAGCTGCGCGATGCGGGCGGTGCCGTGCCGCCCGATGTAGCGGGCGACCTCCCCGCCGCCCGTGGAGAAGCCGACGAGCGTCGCGTCGCGCAGGTCGAGCGCGTCGATGAGGGCGGCGAGGTCGTCGGCGTAGGTGTTCATCTCGTTGCCGTGCCAGGTCTGGGAGGACCGGCCGTGCCCACGACGGTCGTGGGCGATGGCGCGGAAGCCGTTCGCGGCGAGGAACAGCTGCTGCGCCTCCCAGCTGTCCGAGTTCAGCGGCCAGCCGTGGCTGAGCACGACCGGCCGGCCCGTGCCCCAGTCCTTGTAGAAGATCTGCGCTCCGTCGGTCGCGGTGACATAGGGCATGGAAAGCTCCCGTCTGCAGGATCTGTTCGGTCGCCCCAGCCTCGGCCAGGACGGACGGTGCCCGAATCCCGTGGAGCGCGTAGGCGTGGCCGCCGTCAGTCGTCGAACGCGTGGTGGAGTTGGCGCCGGGACGTCACGTCGAGCTTCCGGAAGACCTTCCGCAGGTGGTAGTCGACGGTGCTGGCGCTGATGTACAGCTGGGCCGCGATCTCGGCGTTGGTGGCTGCGCCCTTGGCGAGGCGGGCGATCTGGAGTTCCTGCGGGGTGAGTGTGCTCGTCGTCCCGGCCGTCCCGCGCCGGGGGTGCGCCCCGGTGGCGGCAAGCTCCTTGGCGGCGCGCGCCGCGTATCCCGTGGCCCGCATGGCGTCGAACATCGAGACGGCCGTGCGCAGGTGCTCGCGGGCGTCCTTGCGGCGCTTGCGGCGGCGCAGCCACTCGCCGTACAGCAGGTGGGCGACGGCGAGATCGGAGCGGGCTCTTGTGCCCGACAGGAGGGTGATCGCCTCGTCGTACAGCGGCTCGGCGTCGTCGACAGGTGCGAGCAGGGCGCTCGAGCGGGCCAGCAGGCCCAGGGCCCAGGGCGTGCCGGAGGCCGTTGCCCGGGAGGCCAGCGTGGCCAGCGTGGTCGTGGCCAGGAGCCGGTCGCCGCAGCGTACGGCGGCCTCGACAAGGCAGGGGAGCAGCCGGGAGTGCACCCCGAGCACGTCCTGCTCGATCAGTTCGTGCGCGACAGTGCGCGCCTCGGCGTAGTCGCCGCGGCTCAGGGCCAGCACCACCATGCCGATGCGGGCGATGGACTCGACCGCACCGCTGCCGAGCCAGGTGCCGGCCTCCAGCGACCCGCGCAGCACCGCGTCCAGGTCGTCGCGCCCGCCGTGCCAGGCCATCAGCTCGGGATGCCGGTAGATGGCCCACACGTCGTCGTTCGCGCCGATCGCCGCACGAATCTGGTGGCTCTCGGCCAACAGGTCGTCGGCGGCCGCCAGCTCGCCGAGATTGGTCTTGGACATCGTGGCGCAGTACAGCGCGGAGTCCAGTTGCCACAGGGAGCCGGTCCGCCGGGCCACGTCAGCCGCCCGCCCTATGACAGCGATGTGCGTCTGCTCATCCCAAAGGATCATCGACAGAGTGACGGCGGGCAGATAGGCGCGCAGCACCTCCTCCTCGGGGGTGTCCGGGTCCAGCACCACGGCGCAGGCCCGCCGCAGGTGCGGTACGGCCTGTTCGTAGCCGTCGGTGGCCAGGACCGCGAAGCCGCGCAGCACGAGGTCGACGCCGGTCGCCTCACCGGTGCGCGGGACGAGCGTCTCCACGGCCCGGGCGATATCGGCCGGCGTCGTGTCCCGTATGAGGTGCTCCGCGGTGATGACCCGGTCGATCGCCCTCAAGAGCGCCTCACGAGCCAGGTCCGGAGCGCCGTCGGAGAGGAATCGTGCGGCGCGCACGCACAGCGCCGGCGCCTGCGCGAACGAATCCGCGCGGCCCAGCGCGATGCCCGTGTTCGCCCGGACGAGCAGGGCCCGGCCCTGGCCGACCTCCCCGAGCAGCTCCCCGTCGATCCCGTCCAGCAGCGACTCCGCCTGGAGCGGCGCCCCGGCCCGCAGCGCCGCCTCGGCCGCCGCCAGCAGGCGCCCCACTCGTACGTCGCTTTCGGGCGTCAGCTCGGCCGCCCGGGTCAGGAAGGTGGCGCGCGCGGCGTAGCCGCCTCGCGCGCCCGCCCGGTCGGCCACGCGTTCCACCTCCGCGGCGACGGCGGCATCGGTCCCGATCGCGGCCGCGGCGAGATGCCAGGCACGCCGGTCGGCGTCGGCCGGGCGGTCGGTGACCTGGGCCAGCGCGTGGTGCGCCCGCCTTCGCTCGACGCTGGTGGCGCCGCTGTACACCGCCGACCGCACCAGCGGATGGCGGAACTGCGCGGCGGCGTGCAGCACCACGAGGCGCGCGGCTTCGGCCGGACCGGAAGCCTCCGTGCCGATCCCGAGCAGGTCTGCCGCGCTCATGAGGTACCTGAGATCACCGCCCGCCTCGGCGGCGGCGAGCAGCAGCCAGGTCTGCGTCGGCTCCGGCAGCTCGCGGACCTGCTCGAGGTAGTGCGCCTCCAGCCTGCCGCCCACGGGCAGCGGTTCGGGCAGTGCGAGCCCTCCGGAGAGCTGGTCGGCGGACAGTTCCCGGCCCAGGTCGGCCAGTGCCAGCGGATTCCCGGCCGTGGCGGCCACGATCCGCGCCGCGACACGGGCGTCGAGCTGTCCGGGGACGGCCTCCCGCAGCAGTTCCAGAGCGAATTCTTCCTCCAGCCCGGCGACTTCGGTGCAGGGAATGCCCGCAGGTGCGTCGAAACCGGTCCGGGCGGCGAACAGCAGACCGACGCCCTCGGCGTGCACCCGCCGACCGACGAAAGCGAGCACGCCCAAGGACTCCTTGTCGAGCCACTGCACATCGTCGACGCAGGCCAGCACAGGTCGTTGCTTCGCGGCCTCGGCGAGCAGACTGAGCGTCGCGAGCCCCACCAGGAACTGATCGGCGGCCGGGCCGTCGGCCAGCCCACAAGCCACCCGCAGCGCCGCGCGCTGGGCCGCGGGCAGCGCGCCGGGCTCCTTGAGGCCGTCCAGGAACGGCAGGAGCAGACGGTGCAGCGCCGCGAACGGGAACCCGGACTCCGGCTCCACCCCCGCCACCCGCAGGACGCGCAGGTCGGCGGCCTCCGCAGCCGCATGATCCAGCAGGACGGTCTTACCGATCCCGGCGTCACCGCGCAGGACGACGACGCCGCTCAACCGCTCGCGCAGGTCCGCGACCAATCGACCGAGGGTTTCACGTTCCCTGACCCGCCCCTTGAGCATCACGCCGACAGTCCGTTCACTGCCACGGTCAGAGCCCTCTTGCGTAACCTGCCCCCCACGACAACCCCTCCCGAGTCGCTCGGCATTCGACTATCTTGATAGTCGAGACATATTTAGCTTGATTGTCGTGCTACTTGAATGTCAAGGGAACCAGTGGAGTCCGTCGAAGAACTGCGCGCCCGGCTCGGCGAGGAGGCGCAGGCGTATCAGGCCTCGTTCGATGCCGTGGACGAGGCCGCCGCCTCACTTCTCGGTGTCAACCGCACCGATCTGCGCTGCCTGGAGATCCTGGTCGGGCAGGAGAGCGTGCCCCCGAGCCGGCTCGGCGCCGCGCTGGGCCTCACCACCGGCAGTGTCACCGCGATGCTCGACCGCATGGAACGCCTGGGCTACCTGACCCGCACCCCGGACCCGGACGACCGTCGCAGAACGCAGATCCGCATCACCCCCGAAGCCGCCCGCCTGGCCTGGGAGATCTACGGGCCCATCGCCGAGGAAGGCGCCGCCGAGATCGCCGCCTACACCGGCGACGAACTCGCCGCGATCATGAACTACCTGCGCCGCAGCCGGGCTCTCCAGGACCGCCATCGCCTCCGCATCGCAGCCATGCCCCCGGCCCCCGGCCGCAGGTGACCTACCGCGTGTGTGTCGATTTTCATAGACATCTTTGGGTCCGGGCATGTCATTGTTCGGTGAAGAAAGCCTCTGACCTGCAGAAAGCGGGCGGAGAGCCGTATTCGGGAGCCCAAATGCTGCGCACCATGTTCAAGTCCAAGATCCACCGCGCCACCGTCACCCAGGCCGACCTGCACTACGTGGGATCGGTGACCATCGACGCCGAGTTGTTGGACGCCGCCGATCTGCTGCCCGGCGAGCTCGTGCACATCGTCGACGTCACCAACGGGGCCCGGCTGGAGACGTACGTCATCGAGGGGGAGCGGGGGTCGGGGGTGGTCGGGATCAACGGGGCCGCCGCCCATCTCGTCCACCCCGGCGATCTGGTGATCATCATCAGTTACGCTCAGGTGACCGATGCCGAGGCGCGGACGCTGGAGCCACGGATCGTGCACGTGGACCGCGACAACCGGATCGTGGCCCTCGGCGCCGACCCGTCGCAGCCGGTACCGGGCTCCGACCAGGAGCGCAGCCCGCACGCGGTGTCGGTCTGACCGCAGCAGCCCTCGCACCGGGAGTGCCCATGAGCGACATCGAGATCCGCGACGACCGGGCGGCCGGCCGCCTCGAAGCCGTCGGCGAAGGCGGCGAAGTCGTGGGCCGCATCGAGTACTTCGTCCTGGAGTCGCCCGGGCGCGCGTTCGTCCCGGTGCACACGATCGTCGAGCCCGCCCACGAGGGCAAGGGCATCGCGGGGTCGCTGGCGCGCGAGCTGTACGCCGTCTCCGAGCGCGAGGGCGTTTCCGTGGCGCCGCTGTGCCCGTATGTCGTGAAGTGGGCCGCCCGTCATCCCGACGAGGCTCCCGCCGCCGACCCCGAGCTGCTGGCCGCCGCGAAGGACTGGCTGCGCGCGCACCCCGGCCGGTTCTGACCGGGTGAGTGACCGGGCGCGCCCCGGGTACGCGGGGAGTGGTCCAGAGCCAAGCGCGACAACTGGCCGGAGGACACCATGACCGACCCGCACCCCACCCCGCCCCCGGTCCCCCCGGACCCCTTCCCCACCCCGGTACCCACCCCGCCCCCACCCCCCACCCCGGAACCGCCCCCTTCCCCGATCCCCCCGGGCCCGGAACCACCCCCCATCCCAGACCCAGGCCCACCCCTGACCTGACCCCAGCGCCGCGCCCCCCAAGGGGCGCGGGGAACCGCGCACCCAACCCCCACACACCCGCCCCCGACCGACGGGCGCATGCCCCCCCAGGGGCGCGGGCAACTGCGCGGCCACCCCCCACGCACCCGCCCCCGACCGACGGGCGCACGCCCCCCAAGGGGCGCGGGGAACTGCGCGAGCAACCCCCCACTCACCCGCACCCGCGCCCCCACAGAACCCCCCACCCCCCCTCGCGCACCGCGGGCTACGCGCTTGCGCACCGCGGGCTACGCGCTACGCGGAGACCTCCGACCGATCCCCGCCCCACAGCGTGTGGAACGCCCCCTCCCGGTCCACCCTCCGATACGTGTGCGCCCCGAAGAAGTCCCGCTGCCCCTGCGTGAGCGCCGCAGGCAACCGCTCCGCACGCAGCGCGTCGTAGTACGCGAGCGCCGCCGAGAACCCGGGCGCCGGCACCCCCTGCAGCGTCGCCGCCACCAGCACCTCACGCCACGGGTCCTGCGCCGCCGCGATCTCCGAGGCGAACGTCGCGTCGGACAGCAGGCTCGGCAGGTCGGCGCGGGCGTCGTACGCGGCGCGGATCCGGTCCAGGAACGCCGCGCGGATGATGCAGCCGCCGCGCCAGATCGCGGAGACCGCGCCGAGGTCGATGTCCCAGCCGTACTCCTGGCTGCCCGCGGCGATCTCGTGGAAGCCCTGCGTGTACGACACGATCTTCGAGGCGTACAGCGCCTGCTCCACCCGGTCGGCGAAGGCCTGCGCCTCCGCCGCGCCCAGCGCCGACGCCTTCGGCCCCGCCAGGCCGCGCGAGGCCTCGCGCAGAGCCGCGTGACCCGACAGCGACCGTGCGAAGACCGCCTCGGCGATGCCCGAGACCGGCACGCCCAGGTCCAGCGCGATCTGCACCGTCCAGCGGCCGGTGCCCTTCTGCTCGGCCTGGTCCACGACGACGTCCACGAAGGGCCTGCCGGTGGCCGCGTCCACGTGGGACAGCACCTCGGCCGTGATCTCGATCAGGTAGGAGTCGAGGCGTCCGGTGTTCCAGGTGCGGAAGATGTCCGCGATCTGCGCGGGCTCGTACCCGGCGACGTCGCGCAGCAACTGGTAGGCCTCGCCGATGAGTTGCATGTCGGCGTACTCGATGCCGTTGTGGACCATCTTCACGAAGTGGCCGGCGCCGTCCGGGCCGACGTGCGTGACGCAGGGTGAGCCGTCGGCGGCCTTCGCGGAGATCTTCTCCAGCATCGGGCCCAGCGATTCGTACGACTCCGGCGAGCCGCCCGGCATGATGCTCGGGCCGTGCAGCGCGCCCTCCTCGCCGCCGGAGATGCCGGCGCCGACGAAGTGGATGCCCTGCTCGCGCAGTTCGCGCTCCCGGCGGCGGGTGTCGGCGAAGTGCGCGTTGCCGCCGTCGATGATCATGTCGCCGGGTTCGAGCAGCGGGGCGAACTCCCGGATCACCGCGTCGGTCGGGTCCCCGGCCTTGACCATGATGACCAGGCGGCGGGGCCGCTCCAGCGCCGCCACGAACTCCTTCGCGGTCTCGGCCGCGACGAACGTGCCCTCGTGGCCGAATTCCTCGACCAGGGCGTGCGTCTTCGCCGCCGTACGGTTGTGCACCGCGACGGCATAGCCGTTGCGGGCGAAGTTGCGGGCGAGATTGCGGCCCATGACCGCGAGCCCCGTGACGCCGATCTGGGCTGAAGTGCTCATACGGTTGGCTCCTCCAAAGGTGTGCCCGTCAGTACGGTCGAAACCGTCACCGTCCTTGAGGACCATCTTGACGGGTTTGCCGACCGGTTTCCCGGCGGGGTCGCCCCGTGGTCGCCCCGTGCTCCCGACGGAGCCCATGCGGCCGGTTGTCGTCTTGTCATGGCCTGTTCGCAGCCCGTACTTTTGCCGCTCCTGACGCATGTCGATGGGGGATCTCCATGGCCGTACGCGGCCGGCACCGCCGGTATCAGCCGAACAGGATCAACCGCGCCTCACTCACCGTCACGGCGGGCGGCGCCGGCATGGCGATACCGCTGATCGGCACCGGAGTCGCCCAGGCGGCCGACGTGGACACCTGGAACAAGGTCGCCGCGTGCGAGTCGACCAACGACTGGAACATCAACAGCGGCAACGGCTTCTACGGCGGGCTGCAGTTCACCCAGTCCACCTGGGAGGCGTACGGCGGCACGCGCTACGCGCCCCGTGCGGATCTGGCCACCAAGGACCAGCAGATCGCCGTGGCCGAGAAAGTGCTGGACGGACAGGGCCCCGGCGCCTGGCCGCTGTGCTCGGAGCGGGCCGGGCTGACCCGGGGCGGCGACGCGCCCGACGTCCACCCGAACGGCACAGCCTCGAAGACGACCGAGAAGTCCGCCGAGACGTCGAAGACGTCCCTGGACGACGTGCGGCCGCAGAGCACGCCCCAGTCCCGGGCCGGCACCGCGGAGATGTACACGGTCGTCCGCGGCGACACCCTCTCCGGCATCGCCGAGACCGAGGAGGTCAAGGGCGGCTGGCAGGGGCTGTACGCGGCCAACCGGACGGTCGTGGGAGCCGACCCGGACCTGATCCTGCCGGGCCAGCGGCTGAGCCTCCAGGAGGCGGCGAAGCAGAAGAACTCGCCGAGCACCTCGCCGAAGACGTCCCCGAAAACCTCTCCCAAGACTTCCCCCAAGCCCTCCTCGGGCGCCAAGGAGAGCAAGAAGGAGACCAAGAAGGAGAGCAAACCGGCCAAGAGCGCCAAGGAGACCGGCGGCAAGACGACGACCGGCCATTCCCTGGTCGCGCCCGTCACCGCCGCCGCCGGAACGCCGTACCACGCGACCGGCTCCTCCTGGTCGAAGGGCTACCACACCGGCGTCGACTTCCCCGTGCCCACCGGCACGTCCGTGAAGGCGGTCTCGGCGGGCACGGTGGTCAGCGCGGGCTGGGGCGGCTCCTTCGGCTACCAGGTGGTCGTCCGGCACGCCGACGGCCGCTACTCGCAGTACGCCCATCTCTCGGCGATCTCCGTACGGGACGGTCAGTCGGTGAGCGGCGGCCAGCGCATCGGCCGGTCCGGCTCCACGGGCAACAGCACGGGCCCGCATCTGCACTTCGAGGTGCGGACGGGGCCCGGTTTCGGTTCGGACGTCGACCCGGTGGCCTATCTCAGGGCCGGCGGCGTCAGGATTTGACGCGCACCCGATGCCGGTCGGGGGCCGGTGCGGCGACGTACAGGCCCCCGGGGAAAGTGTGGTGGATGAGGACGACCGGTGGGTCGTCCTCCGCCGGCACGTCGACGGGTTCCGTCTCACCGCCCTGGGCAGGCACCCGTGCCTGCGCTCCCTGGACTCGCTGAGCTCCCCGCGCCGCCGACACCGGCAGGTTCGCCTGCTCCTCCAACGCGTCCTCCAGAGCCTCTTCCAAGGTCTCCCCCGAGGCTTCCGCTGAGGCCTCTTCCGGGGCCGGCGTCAGCGCCGCCGGGGCGGCCTGGGCAGCCGGAAGCCCGGCCACCGGGGATCCGCTTTGAAGACGCTCTGTCGTCAGCAGGATCAGTCCGCCCGCCGCCACCACACCGCAGCTCAGCGCGAGCGCCGTGCCCGTGCTGCCGTAGCGGAAGGTCTCGCCGAACATCGTGATGCCGACCGCGGCCGCCACCACCGGGTTGACCACGGTCAGCGTCGCCAGCGGGGCCGCGAGGCCCGCACCGCGGTAGGCGGCCTGCGAGAGCAGCATGCCGGCCGTGGCCAGCACCCCGATCACGGCCAGGGACGGGAGGTCGGCGGCGGAGACGCCGCCGGTCCAGTCGACGGCGACGGTCTTGGTGAACACCGACGACATGCCGAACGCGATGCCCGAAGCGGTCGCCAGCAGCATGCTGCGGACCGCCGGGTGCCGGTGCGCGGCCCGCGCGGCGATCATCAGGGCCACCACCGCACCGGCGGTGAACATGGCCACCGTCACCCGCTGCGGCGTGCTCAGGGACTGCGCGTCGGACGCCCCGACCAGGGACAGCAGACCGGCGAGGCCGACCGTCGCCATGATCGCGCCCCGCCAGGCCGTCGCCCCGGCCTTGCGACCGACGAACAGCGCGGCCATCGGCAGCGCGAACACGATGGTCAGCGCGCCCAGCGGCTGGACCAGACTGAGCGGCCCGTAGGCCAGCGCCACCACGTGGAGAACGCCGCCGAGGCCGTTCAACGCCACCGCGCCCCACCAGCTCGCCCGGTGCAGCGGGGCGTACTCCTCGCCCGGCGAGGACTCCGCGACCCGCTCCTGCACGATCGCCCCGCCCGCGTACGCCACGGCGGAGACGAGCGACAGGACGACGGACAACGCGAGGGCGCTCATGAGCTGCTCCTCTGCGTGAGGCGGGGGCGCGGGGCCCGGCGCGGCGAACGGCTGGCTCTCATAACCAACACGATGCCTTGTGGATCTGTTCCCGTCGTCGTCCCTGAGCACGCAATGAGTCCTACTACCGATGGAGTACGAGGCTTCCTTTGTCCTCCCTCAGGCGGGTGACGTACCGGGGATCCCCCTGACCGCGACCCCTACCGGCCTTGGTACTACTGCACCTCGTGGACCTCGACCCGCAACTCGCCGCGCTCCGCCCGCTCGGCGGCTTCTTCGCCCTGCGCACCCCACTACCCGGCTCAGGAGAGCCGCCCCGCCCCCTGCCGACCCTGGCGCGGGCCTACGGGGACATCGGGGAGATCCCTGACGGCGCGGCAGCGGATGCCGAAGCCGACGCCTACGCCGACCCGCTGACCTTCCGGGTCCGCAAGGTCAACCGGGCCCTGCGCGCCCCCGAGGAGCGCATCGGCGCCTCCGTGGCGCAGCAGGGTCTCGCGGCCCGGCTCTGGTCGGTCACCCTGGGCTGCGCCGTCCTGTACGGGTCGATCCCCGACCTCACCCCGAGGCTGCTGCGCTGGGACCCCGACGCCGGGGCCCCGGACGACCTGTGGCTGACGGAGGTGCGGCCGCGGCCCGCGGACGCGGCGACCGTGGCCGCGACCGTCCTCGACGGCCACCTCGAACCCCTCTCCGCCGCGCTGCGCGCCCGCTGCCCGGTCGCGCCGGGCCTGCTGCGCGGCAACGCCGCCTCGGCCCTGGCCGCGACCGCCCGCCTGCTGGTGCAGTGGGCACGCCCGCAGGGCCGCCCCGACGTCGCCGCACACGCGCGTGCCCTCACCGCGGAACTCCTCGCCCACCCGCTCCTCGCGGACACGGGCGCCCTGACCGGCACCGCGTTCCGCCGCCGCAGCTGCTGCCTCTACTACCGGGTGCCCGACGGCGGTCTGTGCGGCGACTGTTGCTTCACACGAGCCCCGCGCTCTTCCCCACACGCCCCGTCTGGGTGACCATGAAGGAAGCCGATCGCTGAGATGGGGGGTTCCGGGTGCGAGTGGGACTGCTGACCCGGGAGTATCCCCCGGACGTGTACGGCGGAGCCGGCGTCCATGTCGAGTTCCTCGCCCGCGAGTTGAGGCAGCTCATCGACGTCGAGGTGCACTGCTGGGGCGAGGGTTCGGGCGCGGACAGAGCGTCCGGCGTCCGGCGTCACCGCCCCTGGTCGGCGCTCGACGGCGCCAACGACGCGCTGCGCACCTTCTCCGTGGACCTCGCCATGGCGGCCGCCCTCGAAGGCCGCGAACTCGTCCACTCCCACACCTGGTACGCCAACCTCGCCGGACATCTCGCGAAGCAGCTGTACGGCGTCCCGCACGTCGTCACCGCGCACTCGCTGGAGCCGCTGCGGCCCTGGAAGGCCGAGCAGCTCGGCGGCGGTTACGCCCTGTCGAGCTGGGCCGAGCGGACCGCGGTGGAGGCGGCCGACGCGGTGATCGCCGTCTCCGGTGCGATGCGCGAGGACATCCTCACCTGCTATCCGTCGCTCGCCCCGGAGCGGGTCCACGTCGTGCACAACGGCATCGACACCGCCCTCTACCGCCCCGACCGCGGCACCGACGCCCTCGCCCGGATCGGGCTCGACCCGGACCGGCCGTTCGTGCTGTTCGTCGGCCGCATCACCCGGCAGAAGGGCGTGCCCCAACTGCTGCGCGCAGTACGGGACATCGACCCGGCTGCGCAGGTCGTGCTGTGCGCGGGCGCGCCCGACACCCCCGAGATCGACCGGGAGTTCCGCGATCTCTTCGCGGAGCTGAGCGGCGCCCGCGACGGCGTGCACTGGATCCCGAAGATGCTGCCGCGCCCCGAGGTGATCCAACTCCTCACGCACGCCGCCGTGTTCGTCTGCCCTTCGGTGTACGAGCCCCTCGGCATCGTCAACCTGGAGGCGATGGCGTGCGGCACGCCCGTCGTGGCCTCCCGGGTCGGCGGGATCCCGGAGGTCGTCGAGGACGGCGTGACGGGCGCCCTCGTGACGGTCGACGACGATTTCGAGGCGGGCCTCGGCCGTGCGCTGGACGCGCTCCTCGGCGATCCGCGGACGGCGCGCCGCATGGGGGAGGCGGGCCGGGCCCGCGCGGTGGGCGAGTTCGGCTGGGACGCGGTGGCGCGGCGGACCGTCCGGCTGTACGAGGAGATCGTCAAACAGGCGTAGACGGCCCCGCGCCTGGGCAGCCATGGGTATCCAACTGGGTGAGGGGAGCGGCCATGCGTCGTGGTGGTGGACCTTCGGTGCTCGGGATCGTGCTGGCCGGCGGCGAGGGCAAACGCCTGATGCCCCTCACGGCGGACCGCGCCAAACCGGCGGTCACCTTCGGCGGCACGTACCGGCTCGTGGACTTCGTCCTGTCCAACCTCGTCAACGCCGACATCCTGCGCATCTGCGTGCTGACGCAGTACAAGTCGCACTCGCTGGACCGGCACATCACCACCACCTGGCGGATGTCGAGCCTGCTCGGCAACTACGTCACGCCGGTCCCGGCCCAGCAGCGGCTCGGCCCGCGCTGGTACCTCGGCAGCGCGGACGCCATCCTGCAGTCGCTGAACCTGATCTACGACGAGCGGCCCGAGTACGTGGCCGTGTTCGGGGCCGACCACGTCTACCGCATGGACCCGCGCCAGATGCTCGCCCAGCACATCGACAGCGGCGCGGGCGTCACGGTGGCCGGGATCCGGGTGCCGCGCGGCGAGTCCTCGTCCTTCGGGGTGATCACGCCCGGCTCGGACGGCCAGACGGTCGAGCGCTTCCTGGAGAAGCCCGCCGACCCGCCGGGGCTGGCGGACGACCCGGCGTCGGTGTTCGCCTCGATGGGCAACTACATCTTCACCACCAAGGCGCTCATCGAGGCGCTCCAGCGGGACGCCGAGGACGAGACCTCCGTCCACGACATGGGCGGCTCGATCCTGCCTCAGCTCACCCGGCGCGGCGAGGCGCAGCTGTACGACTTCCGCGACGGCCATGTGCCCGGCGAGACCAGCCGCGACCAGGGCTACTGGCGGGACGTCGGCACGCTCGACGCGTACTACGACGCCCATATGGACCTGATCGCCGAGCGGCCCGCCTTCAATCTCTACAACCGCAGCTGGCCGATCTACACCCACTCGGGCCAGCTCTCCCCGGCCCGGTTCAGCGCGGGCGGCATCGCCGGTGAGTCGATCATCAGTTCGGGGTGTCTGATCCGCGGTCAGGTCACCCGGTCGGTGCTGTCCCCGGGGGTCGTGGTCGATCCGGGAGCCGTGGTGCAGGGGTCGATCCTGCACGACAACGTGCGCATCGGGCGGGGCGCGGTCGTGCGCGGGGCGGTCCTGGACAAGAACGTCGAGGTCCCTCCGGGTGCGACCATCGGCGTGAACCCGGAGCGCGACACCGAGCTGTACACCGTGTCCAAGGGCGGCGTGATCGCCCTGGGCAAAGGACAACAGGTGTCCTGAACTTAATGCGCTGTTAACTGTGCGTAGCATGATCGTACTTGACCGTAATCGCCCGGCGCGATTGACTGCTTGCCTCACCCTTCGTCGACGCGAGGCAAGTCCTTGACTGCTGATGATCTGCTGGCACCCCTCGACCTGGCGTTCTGGAACCTCGAGTCGGCCGAGCACCCCATGCACCTGGGCGCGCTCGGCGTCTTCACGGCGGACTCGCCCACCGCGGGCGCCCACGCCGCCGACCTGCTCGCTGCCCGCGCGGCCGCCGTCCCCGGGCTGCGCATGCGCATCCGCGACGTATGGCGGCCGTTCGACTCCGCCCAGCCGTTCGACCTGCGCCGTCCGTTCGACCTGCGGCTGCCGCTCGCCTTCGGCGGCGCGACCCGGGAGCCGGACCCCGAGTTCGACCCCGTCCACCACGTCACGCTGCACGCGGCGACCGCCGACTTCCAGACCGACGCCGGCCTGCTCATGCAGCGGCCCCTGGAGCGCGGCCGCCCGCCGTGGGAGGCGCATGTGCTGCCGGGCGCGGACGGCGTCTCGTTCGCCGTGCTCTTCAAGTTCCACCACGCCCTCGCCGACGGCCTGCGCGCCCTGACGCTGGCCGCGGCCGTCCTCGATCCGCTGGACCTGCCCGCGCCCCGGCCGCGCCCCGCCGAGCCGCCCCGCGGGCGCCTCCCCGACGTGCGCAGACTGCCCGACCTGCTGCGCGGGGCCGTCTCCGACGTGGGCCGCGCCCTCGACATCGGCGCCTCCGTCGCCGTGCACACCCTGGGCATGCGCCCCACCCCCGCCCTCACCGCCCGCTCCAGCGGCACCCGCCGCACCGCCGGCGTGGTCATCGACCTCGACGAGGTGCACCGGATCCGCAAGGTCGCCGGCGGCACCGTCAACGACGTGCTGATCGCCGTCGTCGCCGGCGCCCTGCGCCGCTGGCTCGACGAACGCGGCGACGGCAGCGACGGCGTCGTGCCGCGCGCCCTCATCCCCGTCTCCAAACGCCGCCCGCGCACCGCCCACCCGCAGGGCAACCGGCTCTCCGGCTATCTGGCCCGGCTCCCCGTCGACGACCCGGACCCGCTGAGTCGGCTGGCCACGGTCCGCGCCGCCATGGACCGCAACAAGGACGCGGGCCCCGGCCGGGGCGCCGGCGCCGTTGCCCTGCTCGCCGACCACGTGCCGGCCCTCGGCCACCGCCTCGGCGGCCCGCTGGCCGGACAGGCCGCCCGGCTCTGGTTCGACATCCTCGTCACCAGCGTCCCGCTGCCCAGCCTCGGCCTGAAGCTCGGCGGGAACCCGGTCACCGAGGTCTTCCCGTACGCCCCGCTCGCCCGCGGACAGGCCCTCGCCGTCGCCGTCTCGACCTACCGCGGCCAGGTCCACTACGGGCTCGTCGCCGACGCCGAGGCCGTCCCCGATCTCGACCGGTTCGCACGCGCCCTGACCGCCGAGGTGGAGACGCTCATCACGGCCTGCGGCTCTTGACGGGAACGGGTTTGGAGGAGAGGCCCGGCGCTCCGTAAAATTCCCTGTTCGTAGGGCGGGCGCGGTCGGAGCGCCGCACGGGTCAGCAGGGAAGCGGCAGCGCGATGACGGTGACACAGGACGACTCCACGGCGATTCCCGAGGAGGCCGTGGACGAGGGACTGTACGGCCCCGGCATCGACCCGGAGCGGCTCGCCGTCTGCCTCGCGGTGCTGGACGAACTCGACAAGCTGGACGTCGACCACCCCGACGCGATCACCGTGCGCCGGGCCACCGCCGGCGTCTACCGCACGGTCAAGCAGCGCCGCCGCCAGGAGCGCCGGGCCGCCAAGACCGCCCACGACAAGGCGGTCACCGAGGCCACCGCCACCGGCTCCGCCCAGCGCATCGACGACGAGACCGAGGGCATCCTCCCCTCCTCCGTCACCGAGGAGGGCAAGATCGCGGGGATACTCCAGCGCCCGCGCTCCTGCTACACCTGCAAGGCCCGGTACGTGGAAGTCGACTACTTCTACCACCAGCTCTGTGCCGACTGCGCCCACCTGAACCGCACCAAGCGCGACGTCCGCGCCGACCTCGCCGGCAAGCGCGCCCTGCTCACCGGCGGCCGCGCCAAGATCGGCATGTACATCGCGCTGCGGCTGCTGCGCGACGGCGCGCACACCACGATCACCACCCGCTTCCCCAAGGACGCCATCCGCCGCTTCAAGGCCATGGACGACTCGGCCGACTGGATCCACCGCCTGGAGGTCGTCGGCATCGACCTGCGCGACCCGGCGCAGGCCGTGGCCCTCGCCGACCAGGTCGCCGAGGTGGGCCCGCTCGACATCCTCATCAACAACGCGACCCAGACCGTGCGCCGGCTGCCCTCCGCCTACGCCGCCCTGGTCGGCGGCGAGAGCGCCCCGCTGCCCGCCGGCGAGCTGCCCGCCCACCATGTCATCGGCGCCTTCGGCTCCGGCGCGGTCGACGGCCTCGCCGCGCTGCCCGCCGGCATCAGCGGCCTGGACGCGCAGGCGGTCGCCGACCTCGCCCTGGTCGCGGGCAACGCGAGCGTCGCCCGGCACCTCGACGGCACCGCCATCGACGCGGGCGGTCTCGTGCCGGACGTCGTCGACACCAACACCTGGGTGCAGACCATCGAGCAGATCTCCCCGGTGGAGCTCCTCGAGACCCAGTTGTGCAACTACACGGCGCCGTTCATCCTGATCAGCAAGCTGCGCCCGGCCATGGCCGAAGCCGCCCGGCGGGCGGACAGCGGGCGGGCGTACGTCGTGAACGTCTCCGCCATGGAGGGCGTCTTCGGACGCGGCTACAAGGGCGCGGGGCATCCGAACACGAACGCGGCGAAAGCCGCGATGAACATGGTCACGCGGACCAGCGCGCAGGAGATGTTCCAGGCCGACGGCATCCTGATGACGTCCGTCGACACGGGCTGGATCACCGACGAGCGTCCCCACTACGACAAGCTGCGGCTCGCGGAGGAGGGGTTCCACGCGCCGCTCGACCTCGTCGACGGGGCGGCTCGGGTGTACGACCCGGTGGTGCGCGGCGAGGCGGGCGAGGACGTGTACGGGGTCTTTCTCAAGGACTACGCGCCCGGGAAGTGGTAGCCCGCACTGTCAGGTCGGTGGACGCGCCGCTCTCACATTGGTGCCGCCGTCCACCAGTAGGTCGGCGCCTGTGATCCAGTTCGCCTCGTCCGACGCCAGCCACAGTACCGCCCTCGCGACGTCCTCCGGGGCGCCTATCCGGCCGAGGGGGAGGCCCGCCGCTATCTCGCCCTCTCTCGGCTCCCACATGAAGCGGGCCAGTTCGGTGCGGACGAGGCCGGGGGAGACGGAGTTGACCCGTACCCCCGGGCCCAGCTCGCCCGCCAGTTGCCGGGTGAGGTGGCGCAGGGCCGCCTTGCTGGTGCCGTAGGCGCCCACGGACGGGCCGACGTGGGTCGCGCCCTCCGTGCACACGTTCACCACCGCGCCGCCGTGCTCCCGCATCCAGCCGCGCCACGCGCACTGCACGAGCCGCAGCGGCGCCTCGACGTTCACCGTGAACGTCCGGCGCCAGACGTCGGGATCGGCGTCCATCAGCGGGCCGTACGGCTGGTTGGACGCCGCGTTGTTGACCAGGACGTCGAGCCGCCCGAACGTGCGCAGACACAGCTCCGTCAGCGCCTCGGGGCGCCCGGGGTCCGCGACGTCGCCCGCGAGGCCGATCCCGCCCAGCTCCGCGGCCGTCCGGCGCACCTCGTCGGCGTCGCGCGCGTTCACGCAGACCTGGGCCCCGGCGTCCGCGAGCGCCCGCGCCACCGCCCGGCCGATGCCGCGCGTGCCGCCGGTCACGACGGCTGCCTTACCGCTCAACCCGTACGACGACGTCATCGGCGCACGGTCTCACGGCCCACCGTCAATCGACAGCCCCGAGACGTGAGTTCCGTGCCGCCACCAGTTCCAGCACCGTGCGCCAGTCCTCCAGCACCCCCGCGTCGCATCCGGCGACCCGGCCGTCCTCGTCGGCCTGGCGCAGGCTGAAGAGGTCGTCGTCGGCGGGCGTGTCGTGCCAGGGGTGCAGACCCATGAGACGGGAGACACGGGCACCGAGCAGGGGCCGTACGGCGTCGGCGGCGCGCTCCGCACGGACGCCGGCGTCGGTGGGGCACAGGAGCCGGCCGATGGGGTGGACCAGCCCGGTGAGCTGGAGCTCCTTGTCGGCGGGGCGACTTCGGCGCAGCAGCGCCGCCGTCTGCAGCGCGTGATCGTGCAGATCGACGCCGACACCGATGCCACCGCCGTCCGCGGCGTTCGGTACGCCCCGGCAGGCGTACAGCAGGTCCATCAGCTCCTCGACGCTGCGCAGCTCCATGCGTCTGTCCTTCCGCGAGACAGCCGTTGCCGGACGCCACCAGATCATGTCCGGCTTGCGACCGGACGAACGGCACTTGAACGGCGCGACGGACCGGCAGGCGCGTTCGCCGGTGTAGGCCGGACGGGTGAACTCAAAGGGTGCGAATGTGACGGAAGGAGTTCAATTCACTTGCGACGACATGCGGGTGACGCCCCATGGTTACGCCAAGTTTTCAGCCCTATCGAGCGGCACCCCGCTCATTTGGTTAGTCTGTATCGGACGGACAGCACGACGGAGTGCCACCCACACCCACCGTCCGTCTGGGACAAGCCGGTTCACAACGGCCAGCCCTCCTGGGAGTCACCGGCGCCACAGCGTCGCCACCGACTCCAGCCAGACCCGAGGGAGCGTCGAGCGCCGGATCGCAGACTGACCGGCACGCCCCGAGGGTGACCCGACACATAAGGAGTGCGCGGTGACACCGGAGAAGACGAATCGCGAGCAACGCCCCAAGGAACGCCCGGAGCGGGCCGGCCGTAAGCCCGGAGAGATCGGCAGCCTGGACGTGTGGGCCCGCTCCGCCCCCATCCGCCTCGCGGGCTACGAGGACGACCTCGCCGAGGACCACATCCTGCCCAGCGTGGACTGACCCGCTCGCGATCGACGACCGCATGGGCGTGCGCCGCGACCGGCACGCCCATGCCGAGCCTCCGGCCGTTCCCTCTCCGTCTCCTCCCCGTCTCCTCCCCGTTCCCGCCCCGTCCCCGCCCCGCCGCTTCTCAGTCGAGCGGGGCCGTCCGCCGCCACGGCTGCAGGCTCTCCAACTGCTCCGCCAGCCGCAGCAGTTCGCCCTCCGTCCCCGGCCGGCCCACCAACTGCACGGCGGTCGGCGCGCCCGACGGCAGCGTCCCGAAGGGGACCGCTATCGCGGGCCAGCCGGTCAGGTTCCACGGCGGGGTCAGCGGCGAGTAGTTCGTGTTCACCAGGACGTTGCGCAGCCAGCCCCGCTCGTGCCACGGCGCCGACCTCGGCGACCGTCGCGCGAGCGCCGGTGTGAGCAGCACGTCGTACTCCGCGAAGAACGGCTCCAGCCGCCGGCGCAGCGTCTCCCGCGCCGAGCCGTCGCGCACCTCGGCCAGGAAGCGCCGGCCGAGGGCCGCGTGCACCCGGGTGCGCCGGGTCAGCAGCCGGGCGTCGAGGTGCGCGGCGTCCACGGCGGTGCCGGCGGTCCAGTGCGCGAGCGAGGTGACGCCCAGCGACAGCGGATACGGCGGGTCGGCCCGCTCCACGCGCTGTCCCGCCCGGACCAGCACCGCGGCCGCCTCCCGCGCCGCGTCCCGGTAGGGCCGGCTCACCGCGGTTCCGGCCAGCGGACTGCGCACCGACACCGCGATCCTCGGCCCGCCGGGCTTCTCGGCCGCCGTCACGTCGGCGCCGGCGAGGACCGACAGCATCAGCCGCGCGTCCTCGACCGTCGTCGCCAGCGGACCGTTCTCCGACATCCCGAACCAGTCGCCGTCGCCGATCCCGGCCGGCACCACCCCGTGGCCCGGCTTGACGGTCACCAGGCCGCAGTTGGCCGCCGGTATGCGCAGCGACCCCATGCCGTCGTTGCCCAGCGCGATCGGCGTCATCCCGGCGGCGACCGCGGCCGCGCTGCCGCCGGACGAGCCGCCGGCCGTGCGGGAGGTGTCCCACGGATTGCGGGCGGTGCCGTGGACGCCCTCGGTGGTGCCGAAGACGCACAGCTCCGGCACATTGGTCAGCCCCACGACCACCGCCCCGGCCGCGCGCAGCCGGGCCACGGTGACATGGTCGGCTTCGGCCGGGGTGTCCGGGGTCGCGGCCGAGCCGACCCGTGTCGACTCGCCCCGCACGCCGAGGTTGTCCTTGACCGCCACCGGCACCCCGGCCAGCGGCAGTTCGGCCAGTTCGGCCAGGTCGGCGCGGGCGGCCAGCGCGTCGGCCTCGGCGAGCGCCGCCGCGGCGCGCACCACCCGGAACGCCCCGATCCGGCCGTCCAGGCGCTCGATCCGCGCGAGATGCTCGGCCACCACCTCGCGCGGCGTGACCTCCTTGTCCCGAACGGCGGCGGCGATCTCGACGGCGGTCCGGCCGACCCAGCTGGTCACGGCGGCTCCTCGGTCCTACTGGTGAGTATGTGAGGAGAACTGTGCC
The DNA here is from genome assembly GCF_053594615.1 of Streptomyces sp. NPDC001858. Taxonomy (NCBI): domain Bacteria; kingdom Bacillati; phylum Actinomycetota; class Actinomycetes; order Kitasatosporales; family Streptomycetaceae; genus Streptomyces; species Streptomyces sp. NPDC001858. Next base: position 167,269 of record NZ_JBSFEV010000012.1, on the reverse strand, counting down.
CCGCCTCGACGCCCGCGTCGAGAGTCCGGCGACCTGTCGCGGCCGTCTGCCGGTCACGTCCCGGTCAGGGGGCCACCTGCGCCCTGAGCCACTCCGCCACCTCGCCGACATGGGCGGCCGCAGCCGAGCGGGCCGCCTCCGGGTCGCGGGCGGCCAGGGCGCGGTGGATCGCGGCGTGTTCCCGGCGGGTGCGGTCGAACGCGCCCTCCTCGCGGTAGCCGCGCCAGACCCGGGCCCGGAAGGTGCGCGAGGACAGGCCCTCCAGGATCGCCGCCATCGTCTCGTTGCCGGCGGCCGCCGCGATCGCGCGGTGGAAGGCGAGATCGTGGGCGAGGATCTCGTCGGGGTCGTCGGTGGCGTTCATCGCGTCCAGGTGGCCCTTCACGACGGCCAGCCGGTCGGGGGTGATCCGTGCGGCGGCCAGCGCGGTCGCCGTCGACTCCAGGATCCGCCGGACCTCCAGCAGTTCCACCAGCCGGGGCCCGCGCGACAGATCGGCGACCACCCCGAACGTCTCCAGCAGGTCCCCGGCCTGGAGCTGCGTCACATAGATGCCCGAGCCGTGCCGGGCCTCCAGCACGCCCAGCACCGTGAGCGCCCGGATCGCCTCGCGCATCGAACTGCGCGAGATGCCCAGCTGCGCCGCGAGATCGCGCTCGGTGGGCAGCCGCTGGCCCGGCTCCAGCAGCCCCTCGCCGATCAGCGCCTTGATCCGCTCGATGGCGCGCTGCGTCACCGTGCCCTTGGGGGCTGCTGCCGCGCCCTGCCGGGGCTCGTCCACGTGCTCTCTCCTGTCGCCGGTGCCGCGCAGTCTAGCCATCGATGTGGTCGGACCACTTGGGTCAATAATGCGCCCAAACTCGGCTTCGGGGGTGTTGTGAGGGGGAAGTGGTCTGATAAATATTGCGGCTGTCGCACGAAGCGCGACCTATGAAGCACCGAGCACGACGCCTGAAGCACCATGCGTCGAGCACCGAGCACGCCAGATGAGGAGCCGACCGATGGCGCCCCCGCCCACCGCCCGCGTCACCGCGGTCGACACCCACGACATCCGCTTCCCCACCTCGCGCGAGCTGGACGGCTCCGACGCGATGAACCCGGACCCCGACTACTCGGCCGCCTACGTCGTCCTGCGCACCGACGCGCCCGACGGCCACGAGGGGCACGGCTTCACCTTCACCATCGGCCGGGGCAACGAGGTGCAGGTCGCCGCGCTCGACGCGCTGCGCGAGCACGTCGTCGGCCGCTCCGTCGACGAGCTCTGCGCCGACCCGGGCACGCTCAGCCGCGACCTGATCGGCGACAGCCAGCTGCGCTGGCTCGGCCCCGAGAAGGGCGTGATGCACATGGCGATCGGCGCGGTCGTCAACGCCGCCTGGGACCTGGCCGCCAAGCGCGCCGACAAGCCCCTGTGGCAGCTGCTCGCCGACGCCGAGCCCGAGTGGCTGGTGCGCCAGATCGACTTCCGCTACCTCACCGACGCCCTCACCCCCGACGAGGCCCTCGACCTGCTGCGCCGCGGCAAGGAAGGCGCCGAGGAACGCCGGGCCCGGCTGCTGGAGCGCGGCTACCCCGGCTACACCACCTCGCCCGGCTGGCTCGGCTACGACGACGCCAAGCTGAGCCGCCTCGCCGCCGAGGCCGTCGCCGACGGCTTCCGGCAGATCAAGCTCAAGGTCGGCGCGGACCTCGACGACGACATCCGGCGCTGCCGCGTCGCCCGCTCCGTGGTCGGCCCGGACATCCGGATCGCGGTCGACGCCAACCAGCGCTGGGACGTCGACGAGGCGATCCGCTGGACCCGGGCCCTCGCCGAGTTCGACCCGTACTGGATCGAGGAGCCCACCAGCCCCGACGACGTCCTCGGTCACGCGGCCGTCCGCCGGGCCGTCGCCCCCGTCAAGGTGGCCACCGGGGAGCACGTCCACAACCGCGTGGTCTTCAAGCAGCTCCTCCAGGCCGGTTCCCTCGACGTCCTCCAGCTGGACGCGGCCCGGGTCGGCGGGGTCAACGAGAACCTCGCCATCCTGCTGCTGGCGGCCAAGTTCCGGATCCCGGTGTGCCCGCACGCCGGCGGCGTCGGCCTGTGCGAACTCGTCCAGCACCTGTCGATGTTCGACTACGTGGCCCTCAGCGGCACCACCGAGGACCGGGTCATCGAATACGTCGATCATCTGCACGACCACTTCCTCGATCCGGTGGTGATCCGCGAAGGTCACTACACGGCACCCACCGCGCCGGGTTTCTCGGCCGCCATGCGGCCCGAGTCGATCGCGCGGTACACGTATCCCGGCGGCGACTTCTGGGCCGCCGACCTCAAGGACCGGAAGGAGCAGGCGCAGTGAGCGACTTCGAAGGGCTGACCGCCCTGGTGACGGGGGGCGCCTCGGGCATCGGCCGGGCGACCGCGGAACTCCTGGCCGAGCGCGGCGCCCGGGTCGCCGTCCTCGACCTGGACCCGTCGGGCGTCGAGAAGCCGTTGCTCGGCTACCGCGCCGACGTCGGCGACGACGCCTCGGTGCGCGCGGCCGTCGAGGCGGCCGTCGCCGAACTCGGCGGGCTGGACATCCTCGTCAACAACGCGGGCATCGGCGCGCAGGGCACCGTCGAGGACAACGACGACGCCGAATGGCACCGGGTGCTGGACGTCAACGTCGTCGGCATGGTCCGGGTCGCCCGCGCCGCCCTGCCGCATCTGCGGCGCTCCGCGCACGCGGCCGTCGTCAACACCTGCTCCATCGCCGCCACCGCGGGCCTCCCGCAACGCGCGCTGTACAGCGCGACGAAGGGCGCGGTGTACTCGCTGACCCTCGCCATGGCCGCCGACCACATCCGCGAGGGCATCCGCGTCAACTGTGTGAACCCCGGCACCGCCGACACCCCGTGGGTGGGCCGGCTGCTCGACGCGGCCGCCGACCCGGCCGCCGAGCGCGCCGCGCTGGAGGCCCGCCAGCCCACCGGCCGGCTGGTCAGCGCGGCCGAGGTCGCCGGGGCCGTCGCCTATCTGGCGAGCCCGCTGTCCGGCGCGACCACCGGCACCGCGCTGGCCGTCGACGGCGGCATGCAGGGCCTCAGGCTCAGGCCGGCGGGCCGGTGAGCGGGCTCGGGCGCAGCGGCGTCCCCGTCAGCCCGCTCGGCTTCGGCGCCGCCGTCATCGGCAATCTGTTCACCGAGGTCGGCGAGGAGCAGGCGCACCAGACCGTGGCCGCCGCCTGGCAGCAGGGCATCCGCTACTTCGACACCGCGCCGCACTACGGCCTCGGCCTGTCCGAACGCCGCCTCGGCGCGGCCCTGCGCGAGCACCCCCGTTCGCAGTACACCGTCTCGACCAAGGTGGGCCGTCGCCTGGAGCCGACCGGCCGGGGCGGCGACGACCTGGCCGACGGCTTCGCCGTCCCCGCCACGCACGAACGCGTGTGGGACTTCACCGCCGACGGCATCCGCCGCACCCTGGACGCGAGCCTGGAGCGCCTCGGCCTCGACCGCGTCGACGTCGTCTACCTCCACGACCCCGACGACCACGCCGAACAGGCCTTCCGCGAGGGCTACCCGGCGCTGGAGAAGCTGCGCGCGGAGGGCGTCGTCGGGGCGATCGGCGCCGGCATGAACCAGGCCGAGATGCTCACGCGCTTCGTCACCGACACGGACGTCGACGTGGTGCTCTGCGCGGGCCGGTACACGCTCCTCGACCAGCGGGCCCGCGCCGAGCTGCTGCCCGCCGCCGTCGAGCGGGGGGTGTCGGTGGTCATCGGGGGAGCGTTCAACTCCGGTCTGCTGGCGGACCCCCGGCCCGGTGCGACCTTCAACTACGCCCAGGCACCGGCCGAGTTGCTGGACCGGGCGCTGCGCATGCAGGAGATCGCCGACCGGCACGGCACCACCCTGCGGGCCGCCGCCCTGGCCTTCTGCTCCGCCCACCCGGCCGTCGCGAGCGTCCTGGTCGGCACCCGCTCGCCGGACGAAGTGCGCGACTGCGCCGAACAGTTCGCGGCCCCGGTCCCCGCCGCCTTCTGGCAGGAGCTGCGCGACACCGGGCTGCTGCACGGTCCGCTGCCCGACGAGGAGCCGTCATGAGGGTCGCCCTGCACACCAAGGTCCGCGCGGACCGCGTCGCCGCGTACGAGGCCGCCCACCGCGAGGTCCCGAAGGAGCTGACGGACGCCATCCGGGCCGCCGGGGCCACCTCCTGGACGATCTGGCGCAGCGGCACGGACCTGTTCCACGTCCTGGAGTGCGAGGACTACGCCCGTCTCCTCGCCGAGCTGGAGAAACTGCCGGTCAACGTGGTGTGGCAGGCCCGGATGGCCGAGCTGCTCGACGTGGTGCACGACTACTCCGACGACGGCGCGGGCGCGGGCCTGCCCGTCGTCTGGGAGCTGCCGTGACCGTCGACGCGCACCACCACGTCTGGGACCTGTCGGTCCGCGACCAGGACTGGATCGCCGAGGACAGCCCGCTGCGGCGGGACTTCACCGTCGACGACCTGGCGCCCGAGGCCCGCGCGGCCGGAGTCGACCGCACGGTCCTGGTCCAGACGGTCACCGTGGCCGAGGAGACCCCCGAGTTCCTCGCCCTCGCCGCCGAGAGCGACCTGATCGCGGGCGTCGTCGGCTGGACCGACCTCACCCGCCCGGACGTCGCCGACGAACTGGCCCGGCTGCGGGAGCTGCCCGGCGGCCGGTACCTCAAGGGCGTCCGGCACCAGGTCCAGGGCGAGCCGGACCCGGAGTGGCTGCTGCGGGCGGACGTCCGGCGTGGTCTCGCCGCGGTCGCCGACGCCGGACTCGTCTACGACCTGGTCGTGCTGCCCTGCCAACTCCCGGCCTGCGCCGAGGCGGCCGCCGCCCTGCCCGGACTCACCTTCGTCCTCGACCACTTGGGCAAGCCGCCGATCGCCACCGGCGCGCGGGAGCCGTGGGCGTCGGCCGTGCGCACCCTCGCTGCGCTGCCCAACACGGTCTGCAAGCTGTCCGGCATGGTCACCGAGGCCGACCCCGAGTCCTGGAGCGTCGACGACCTGCGCCCGTACGCGGACACGGTGCTCGCGGCCTTCGGCCCGGACCGGCTGATGTTCGGCTCGGACTGGCCGGTGTGCACGCCCCTGGCCTCGTACGGCGAAGTCCTCGCCCTCGCCCGTCAGTTGACCGACCCCGGCGATCACGCCCAGATCTTCGAGACCACCGCCGTCCGCGTCTACGGCCTCTGAGCCGGTTCCGCCAGCCGGGTCGGCGGCAGGAACTCCCGCACATAGGTCCGCTCCCACCAGGCGCCCGTCTCCCGCAGCTCCCGCCACGTCGTGTAGCGGTAGCGGAAGAGGCGGGCGCGGATGTGACGGGGCGGCTCGTCCGGCCGGAACGGGGAGCCGCGCAGCAGCTTCAGCGTGTCGCGGTCGTTCTCCAGCAGCCGCTCCACCAGGGCGCCGAACCACGGTCCGGCGTACGCGGGGGAGAGCGCCGCGAACCACATCAGCCAGTCGAGCCGCAGATGGTACGGCGCGAACTGGCGCGGCCGGCGCCGGGGATCGCCCGGCTTGCCCTTGAACTCGTACTCCCGCCAGTCGGAGTCCTCGCGCGGCACGTCGTCCAGCGTGCCCTCGACCACCACCTCGTAGCGGATCCGGCTGACGCTGCCGAACGCCCCGTAGGTGTTGACCAGGTGCAGCGGATCGAAGGAGCGGTTCATCACCTGGCGGCGGGAGAGCAGGTTGACCACCGGGTGGTAGCTGAGGAACAGCAGCAGCGCGGCGACGGCGAGCACGACCGCCTCGTACCAGACCGGGGCGGCCGGGAAGGACCTCGGTCCCCCGGGGAGTTCGAGCGCGGGCACGGCCAGGACGATCGTGATCCAGTTCAGCCAGGCGAAGTTGCCCGACGCCACCAGCCACAGCTGGGTCAGGATCATCAGCGACGCGGCCGCCGTCGCGACCGGCTGCGGGGCGAACAGCAGGAACGGCACGACGAGTTGGGTGACGTGGTTGGCCGCCGCCTCGGCGCGGTGCAGCGGCTTTGGCAGCCGGTGGAAGAACCAGCTCAGCGGGCCGGGCATCGGCTGCGTCTCGTGGTGGTGGTAGAGACAGGTGAGCTTGCGCCAGCAGGCGTCGCCCCGCATCTTGATCAGCCCCGCGCCGAACTCCACCCGGAAGAGGATCCAGCGCATCAGGAACAGCACGAGGACCGGCGGGGCCACCTCGTCGTTGCCGAGGAACACGGCGAGGAAGCCCGTCTCCAGCAGCAGCGACTCCCAGCCGAACGCGTACCAGGTCTGCCCGACGTTGACGATCGACAGATACAGCGCCCACGGCGCCAGCCACAGCGCCATCGCCGCCCCGAGGGGCAGCAGGCCGTCCAGCCCGGCCAGCAGCGCCGCGGACACCGCGCAGCCCGTCCAGGCGCAGAGCGCGAACAGTCGGTCGGAGTAGCGCCAGTGGAACAGGCTGGGCGCGCGCCGGAAGGGCACCCGCTCGACGAACCGGGGCACCGGCAGCATCCCCCGCTCGCCGAGCAGCGCCCGGAACTGCAGGGCCGCCGTCAGGAACGCGACCAGGTACACCCCGGCCAGGGCCCGCTGGAAGACCAGCCGGCTCAGCCCGTACTCGGGTGCGGTGAACCACTCCACGGACCTGCGCTCCTCTTCTCCGATCCGGCCCGGTCGCTGTGCGTGTGCGCGTGCTCCACTTGCGTGACCTGGGCGGGTGAAGCAGACAATAGTGGGCGAATCACCTCCCGGTGGATTCGTGTGGACTGACCCGACGATGTGGGAGAACGTGGTGCGACTACCCCTTGCCGCTCTCCTCACCGCCTGCGCGCTCTCGGCGGCGCTCCTCGTCGCCGGCCGTGACGGTGCGGAAGCGAACAGCACGATGCCGGGCTCGGAGGTCGTCCTCCCGGCGGCCGAGGGGCGGGCCCTCTTCGCGGACCCGGAGGATGAGGCCATTCCCGACGGCGGCATCGACGCCGACCTCGACCGCGGCCTCGCCCCCGACGCGTTCGAACCGAACGCCCTCGGGCCCGAGACCGTCCCGGAGCTGCCCGATCCGCTCGACGGCGGCGGACTGATCCCGGACGGCCCCGACGAGTCGGAGAACTTCGCGCAGTCCGAGACGTCCGATGCGTCCGGCGCGTTCGAGGTGGCCGATGCGGCCGGCATCGTCTTCGGCAGCCCCGCCGACGCCCTCAGCGGCTGACCGTGGGCGCAGCCTGGTCGGGCGGGCCCGGCTCCCCGGTCGAAGAATCGTCCGAATCCTGGCAAAGTGGGCGCATGGCTGATCGGGGAGCGAGGGCCCCGTCACTCCCGGACGACTGGCCCGCCCACCCGGATCCGATCCTGGCGCTCAACCGCATGGGCACCTTCGACTGGGACCTGGACTCGGGCCTGTTCCACATGGACGCCCGGGCCCACGAGATCTTCGACCTGCGCCCCGACGAATACGACGGGAACCCGGCCAGCCTCTCGATCCGGGTCCCGCCCAACGAGGGCATCCGGCTGGACGAACTGGTCGCCCAGGCCATCAAGGACGGCAGCGAGAACTACGGCGCCTACTTCCGCATGCGGCTGCGCGACGGCCGGCTGCGCTGGACCCACACCCAGGGCTACATCCGGCGCGACGGGACCGGCCGGCCGCGCCGCATCGTCGGCATCGTGCGCGACGCGACCGACGAGCTCAGCGACCTCGCCGCCCGCAGCGACGAGGCCGCCCTGGACGACGCGCGCCGCGAGCAGACCAACGTCGTCCAGCTCACCACCGCCGCCCTCGCGCACGCCCGCACCGTGCAGGACGTCATAGACGTCCTCAAGGACACCCACGGCCTGACCCATCTCGGCGCGACCAGCCTGGTCATGGGCCTGGTCGAGGCCGGCCGCATCCGGCTGATCGCGGAGGGCCCGGAGGGCAGCTTCGTGCCCGGCACCCTGGTCACCCGGATAGACGAGCCGTACCCGATGAGCGAGGTCGTCCGCACGCTCACCCCCCGCTTCATCGAGTCGCCGGAGGAGTTCGCGGCCGGCTACCCCGTGCTGTGGCCGCACATCACCGACCTGGAGATCACCTCCGCGGCCTATCTGCCGCTCATCGTCCAGGCCCGCCCGATCGGCGCGATGGGCCTGCTCTACAGCAATCGCGCGGGGTTCACCCAGGACGAGCGCAACATCCTCGTCGCCCTGGGCAGCAGCATCGCGCAGAGCCTGCAGCGGGCCATGTTCTACGAGCAGGAGAAGGACATCGCCCAGGGCCTCCAGCAGGCCATGCTGCCGCGCACCATCCCCAGCGTGCCGGGCGCCGACGTGGCCGTCCGCTACCGCGCCGCCACCATCGGCGGCTCGCTGGGCCGCGACATCGGCGGCGACTGGTACGACCTGATCCCGCTGCCCGGCGGCCGGGTCGGGGCCGTCATCGGCGATGTGCAGGGCCACGACACGCACGCGGCGGCCGTCATGGGCCAGCTGCGGATCGTGCTGAAGGCCTACGCGGCCGAGGGGCACACCCCGGCCACCGTGATGGCCCGGGCCTCCGTCTTCCTGCACGAGCTGGACACCGACCGCTTCGCGACCTGCCTGTACGCGGAGGTCGACCTCACCACCGGGGTCGTCCAGGCGGTCCGCGCCGGGCACATCGACCCCCTGCTGCGCCGCCCCGACGGGACCTGCCGGCGCGTCCCGGTGCCCGGCGGGCTGCCGCTCGGCCTGTCCGCCGAGTTCGGGCAGCTCGACTACCCGGTGGGCACGCTCGAACTCGACCCCGGCCACACCCTGCTGCTGTGCACCGACGGACTGGTCGAACAGCCCGGCGCCGACCTGGAGGACGGCATGCGGGCCCTGGCCGCCTTCATCGCCGCGGCCCCCGACGACGTCCGCAAACTCGCCGACCAGCTCATCGAGGTCGCGGAGCAGCAGGGCGGGGACGACGACGTCGCGCTGCTCCTGCTGCGCCGGCGCGGCCCGGACAGCCCGCAGGCCGGGAGCCGGCTCCAGCAGCATGTGGCGCCCGGCGACCCGGAGGCCCTCATCGAGGCCCGGCACATGATCCGCGCCGCCGCCCGCGCTTGGGGCGTCCGGGTCCGCTCCGACGAGATCGAGCTGGTCGCCGACGAGCTGATCACCAACGCGCTGATGCACACCGAGGGCGCGGCGATCGTCACCCTGCGGGCGCTCACCGGCGGGGAGCGCCGGCTGCGGGTCGAGGTCGAGGACTCCTCCAGCGCGCTGCCGCGTCGCCGTGAGCCGGGCGTGTCGGGGGTCTCCGGGCGGGGCCTGCTGCTGGTGGACCTGCTGGCCGACGCCTGGGGCGTGGAGGCGCGGGGCGGCGGCAAGTGCGTGTGGTGCGAGTTCGTCGCGTCGGAGCGGAGCTGACCGCTCCGGCGGCGGATGGCACTCTGGACGTATGCCGGAACTCCCCGAGGTCGAAGCGCTGAAGGACTTCCTGACCGGGCATCTCGTGGGCCACGAGATCGTCCGGGTGCTGCCGGTCGCCATCAGCGTCCTGAAGACGTACGACCCGCCCGTCACCGCCGTCGAGGGCCAGGAGGTCACGGCCGTGCACCGGCACGGCAAGTTCCTCGACCTGGCGACCGGCGACGGCCTCCACCTCGTCACCCACCTGGCCCGCGCGGGCTGGCTGCACTGGAAGGACCGGCTGCCCGACGGGCCGCCCCGCCCCGGCAAGGGCCCCCTGGCCCTGCGGGTGGCCCTGGAGACGGGGGCGGGCTTCGACCTGACAGAGGCCGGCACCCAGCACCGGCTCGCGGTGTACGTGGTCCACGACCCGCAACAGGTGCCCGGCATCGCCCGCCTCGGGCCCGACCCGCTCGCCGCCGACTTCGACGAGGCCCGCTTCGCCGCCCTGCTCGCGGGCGAACGCCGTCAGCTGAAGGGCGCCCTGCGCGACCAGAGCCTGCTGGCAGGCGTCGGCAACGCCTACAGCGACGAGATCCTGCACGCCGCGAAGATGTCCCCGTTCAAACGCGCGGCCTCCCTGACGCCGCAGGAGACCCACACCCTGTACGAGGCCCTGCGCTCCACGCTGACGGAGGCGGTCGAACGCTCGCGGGGCGTCGCCGCCGGGCGTCTCAAGGCCGAGAAGAAGAGCGGCCTGCGCGTCCACGGCCGCACCGGCGAACCCTGCCCGGTCTGCGGCGACACCGTCAGAGAGGTCTCCTTCAGCGACTCGTCCCTGCAGTACTGCCCCACCTGCCAGACGGGCGGCAAGCCGCTGGCGGACCGCAGGATGTCCAAGCTCCTGAAGTAACCCGGACCGCCGGACGGGCGGGCGGGAAGGTCGACTTGCGCGCCGCCCGGGGCGGGGCGGACGCTGGAGATGTCCCCTCGACACAGTCCCTCCGACCGCGTTCACCTGCGAGGAATGCCGGAAGAAGGGGCACCATGAACACGCACGACGAGTACGAACCGCGCGTTCGCCTGTACTGCGCCCAACCGGAACAGCCGGAGCCCGTGCTGCGCCCGGACCTCAGCACCCGCCGGGCGGCCGCGATCCTGCAGAACCGCACGAAGTGGGCCAACGGGACCGTCCTGCACTACGCCTTCATGGACGAGGGCGGGGACGTGGGCGGCCAGGAGCAGCTGGAAGAGGTCCGGCATGCCTTCGGCAAGTGGAAGAGCCTCGGCATCGGCCTGGACTTCCGTGAGGTGGACGACCTCGACGAGTCCGAGATCCGTATCGCCTTCAGCGAGGCCGAGGGCTCCAAGTCGACCGTCGGCAGAGACGCCCTGACCGTCGGCACGGACGAGCCCACGACGCACTACGGCTGGCCGCTCGACACCCCGGACGGCAGATCCACGGCACTGCACGAGCTCGGCCATGTCATCGGTCTGTCCCACGAGCACCAGAACCCGAACGCGGGCATCGAGTGGGACGACGAGGCCGTCTACGCCGAACTCGCGGGACCGCCCAACGAGTGGCCGCGGGAGGTCACCTTCCACAACATCCTGCGCAAGCTCCGCAGGAGCCAGGTCCTCGACTCCCCCTGGGATTCCGATTCGGTGATGGAGTACGGCTTCCCGCCCGGGCTGATCGTGCAGCCGGAGCGGTACGGCCGCGAGGGCATCCCGGAGCCCCTGGACATCTCCGCCGTCGACAAGGACCGCGTCCTGCAGTGGTACCCGCCGCTCGTCGCCCGCCCGGCCCGGCTCGAACCCTTCCAGTCGCACCCGCTGCGGCTGTCCTCCGGTGAGCAGGCGGACTTCGAGATCGTCCCCACCGAGACCCGCAAGTACGTGCTCGGCGCGTTCGGCGCCAGCGACTTCGTGATGGTCCTCTTCGAGGAGCGGGACGGCGAGTTGCGCTATCTCGCCGGCGACGACGACAGCGGCCAGGACCGCAACGGCCGGCTGGAGGTGCGTCTGGTCCGGGGTCGGCGCTATGTGGCCCGGGCCCGCCTCTACTCGACCTGGGGCAGCGGAGGCGCGGCGCTCATGTACTGGTGAGAGCGCCGTCGGCAGCGCGCCCTGAAGGGGCGCGGAGCTCTGACATGTGCGGCTCCGCCGCGATGGGGGTCCCCCCGCTCGAGCGCAGCCGAGAGTGGGGGAGCGACCAGCCACGATGGTGCCGCAGCAAAGAGACGGCACATCGCGGCACATCGCGGCACTTCCAGCGGAGCGCCTACTGGGCGTTCAGCGTCACCAGGTGCTCTCCGGAGTCGGTGCGCAGTTCGAAGCGGACGATCTGGTCGGAGTGCCAAGCCGCGGCGCCCTGCATGATGTTGGGGCGGGCGTCGTGCTCGGGGGCGCTCCAACTGGTGACCGTCTGCTCGGAGCCGTCGACGCCGATGGCGATCAGCCGGCAGTCGCGCGGGCCCGCGGCGTCCTTCACTTCGAGCTGCACATGGCTGCCCCAGGTCTCGTCCTCGGTGGTGATCTGGGCCCACACCCCGGACTTCTCGTCCGTCGCGGTGAGCCGCACGGCGTCCTGGGCGTCGCCGCCGCTGCCGCCGCCCGCCATCATCATCAGCGCGGGGGCGGCCACGGCGACCACCACGGAGGCCGCGAGGGCGAACACCAGCCGCCGGCGCATCGCGCGGTGCCGGGTCGCCACCTCGGCGAGCAGCCGGTCGAGCAGCTGCGGGCCGGGGCCGGCGAAGGGGTGCACGGTGCGCGGGGTCGCGCGCCGATACAGCATCATCTGCCGTGTGGTCGGCCCGAACTCGGTGACCTGCGCCGCACACTGAGGACACTCCATGAGGTGGTCCTCAAAGCGGAAAGCTTCCGCTTCGTCCAGCACGCCGAGCGCGTACGCGCCGACGTCGCGATGCCTTTCCAGGGACCTCATGCCGAAACCTCGTGCCGTTGAGTGCCAGTGGGGTTACTCCTTGCTCCCACCGGTACGCACCCGACCGACGAATCACTCAAGCCTCGTACCGAATCGTGACCCAGATGTTCGGAGCGGCCCGGCCCGCGGATTGGTGTGAATCTAAAAAAGATGAATCGCCAAGTGGCCGAGGGGCAGTCCGAGCTGCCACGCGGGTGTCCAGACCTTGGGTCCTTCGTCCTCGCCGACCGGGGCGCCGCCCGGGACCGCGTTGAGGTCGGGGGCCAGCAGCTCCGTCTCCTCGAGCCAGCGCCAGGCCGCGGCCGCCAGGTCGAGATCGGGCGCGGGGCCATCCAACTCGGCGGCTTCGGCTGTCAGTTGGGACATACGTTCGTCAACCCAGTCCTGCCACGGCTGGTCGTACGCCGTGAGCGAAAGCCAGGTCTCGAGTTGGGTCACGACCCGGATGCCGGACAGTTCTCCGTCGGTGTCGGACAGGAAGATGGTGAGCGCGAGGGCGTCGCGCCCGGCGCGGAACTCGAAGGACGTCGGCGGCATCAGATCGCCGGTCCGCAGCAGTTCGTCGGCGATGTACTCGGCATACAACCAGGCCATGGGGACGGTCAGTTCACCGCCGTCGGTGCCGTCCGTGCTCTGGTGACCTCTGTGCAGCATCCCTTCCTGCCTTCCTCCGGTGCTTGCGCGTCGCCCGTCGCCGGGACCCCAGTCCGGAACACGGATAAGGACACCCGATTACTCAAAGGGGGTCCTCGGCAAGGCGCTTTACGGAGGCTTGACCGAGCCGTGGGTTTCAGTGCAGGTCGGCCGCGTATCCCGGAAGCACCCTGCGCAGGGCGCGCAGCGCGTAGTAAGCGCGCGACTTCACGGTACCGGGAGGAATTCCGAGCGTTTCGGCGGCCTCCGCCACACTCGCCCCTTGGAAATACACCAGCACCAGTACTTCGCGGTGTTCCGGAGTGAGTGTCTTCACAGCCTCGCGCACATCGAGGGCCGCCGCGGCCCGCTCGGCGTGGTCGGCGCAGACGGGCGCGTTCTCCAGCACCGCGTCCCCGACCTCCGCGGGCCGCGCCTGCCGGGCCCGCCGCGCGTCGATGGCGAGCCGCCGGCCGACGGTGAGCAGCCAGGGCCGGACGGATTCGAAGGCGTCGGTGCGCAGGGCCTCGGGATGCTGCCAGGCGCGCACCAGGGTCTCCTGGACGAGGTCCTCGGCGCGCTGGCGGTCGCCGTCGCACAGCCTCAGCAGCAGCGCGAAGAGTGGCCTGCCGTGCTCGCGCTGCAGCGTTGCGAGCTCGTGCTCGGCGGTCGTCGTCCTGGCTTTGAGGGCGGTTCCGGCGGTCATGCGCGTATGGCACCGCAGTGCGCCGGTTCGGGACAGGGTGCGCACAACGTTCTGCGGCGGACGGTCGATCGCGTCGACGAACGGTTCGACGAACGGTCCGGGCTACGCCGATCGCGGGCATCGGTCCTGGACGAAGGGAGTGCCGGGCCGGTCGGGCGTCCGTCATGGACTAGTAGTGATACGTGCGTAAATATGACAAGCCATCCGAGATGGGGTGACCCGGTGATCGCACGCAGACACCAGGTGGCTCTGGCGCTGACGGCCCTCCTCACGTCGGCCGCCGCCTGCCAGGCCCGAGACCACCAGCCGACCGACCGGCCCGGACGCCCGGCGCCGTCCGCCGCCCGCGGCTTCACCCTCGTGGCCTCGGGCGACATCCTCCCGCACACCGCCGTCCTCGACCGCGCCCGCTTCGACGCCGGAGGCACGGCGGATGCGGCAGGCGCGGCAGACGCGGGAGGCGCGGGCGGCGCGGGAGGCAGTGCAGGCACCGCGGGCGTCGGAGGCTCCGGTTACGACTTCCGGCCCATGTTCGAGGGGGCCAGGTCCGTCGTCTCGCGCGCCGATCTGGCCCTGTGTCACCTGGACACCCCGTCCGGCTTGAACGGCGACTACACCGGTCACCCCCTCTTCAAGTCCCCGCCCGAGCTGGCCCAGGCCCTCGCCGCCACCGGCTACGACGGCTGCTCCACCGCCTCCGACCACAGCCTCGACGACGGACCCGCCGGCGTACAGCGCACCCTCGACGCGCTCGACGCCGCAGGCGTACGGCACGCGGGCACCGCGCGCACCGAGGCCGAGGGCAACTCGGTCACGCTGCTGCGCGCCGGGCGCGCGACCGTCGCCCACCTCGCCTACACCTACGACACCGGTGGGCAGCCGCTTCCGCAGGGGCAGCCCTGGAGCGTCGGCCTCGCCGACGAGAACCGGATCGTCGCCGACGCCAAGGCCGCCCGGAAGGCGGGCGCCGACGTGGTCGTCGTCTCCGTGCACGGGGGCACCCCCTGGCAGGACGCCCCGGACGGCCGCCAGCTCGACCTCGCCCGCACGCTCACCGCCTCCCGCACGGACGGCCGCCCCGACATCGACCTGATCCTCGGCGGCCGCGCCCACGTCCCGCAGGCCTACGAGAAGGTCAACGGCACCTGGGTCGTCTACGGGCTGGGCGACCAGATCGCGGGCGAGATGGTCAACCCGCAGGGCGTCACGGACCCCCGCGGCAGCCAGTCCACCGTCGCCCGCTTCACCTTCGGCCCGCCCGCCCGGCCCGGCGGCCGCTGGGAGGTGCGCAAGGCCGAGTTCGTGCCCCAGATGTTCGACATCGACGCGGGCCGGATCGTCGACCTCGACAAGGCCCTCGCCCAGGGCGCCGGGGTCGCCGGCGTACGCGACCGCATCCGCGACGTCGTCCTGAGCCGCGGCGCCGCCAAGGACGGGCTGGTGATGGGGTAGCGACAGCCGGCCCCGCGGGTGACGGCGTGCTACGGCACCACCGTCACCGGCCATCGCCCGGCCTTCACCAGCCGTACCGCGACGGAGCCCACGATCCGGTGGCCGGCCTGTTCGGAGGCGCCCACCACCACGGCGTCCGCCTTCAGTTCGTCCGCCGCCCTCACCAGGCCGCTGTAGGGGTCGCCGCGGAAGGTGCGGAACTCCCAGCGCACATCGAATATCCCGCGCATCTGCTCGGTGGCCTGCCGGATGTGCGCGGCCAGCTCCTCGGCGATCCGGTCCGTCGCCGCCCCGACCGGCGCGCCGAACGCGGCGCCCGTCGCCATCACCGGCTGCACGTACACCAGCGCGAGCAGCGCGTTCTGGCGGCGGGCCAGACCGGCGGCGTAGGCCGCGGCCCGCAGCGAGGTGTCGGAGCCGTCCACGCCGGCCAGGATCACCCTGGGCCCGTCCGTGCCCCGCTCGAACTGGTGCTCGGGCTGCTGCGAGTGCTGTTCCTCCGTCACGGCGCAGAGGCTATCGGAACCCGCAGGTCCGGCCGGTGCGCGGGCCGCTCGACGGGCGGCCCGGCCCGGGTGTTCCTACAGTCGGAACATGAGTGCCACCGTGGACACCGCCACGGCGAAGCGCGCCTCCGGTCCGCCCCGGCGGTTCGCGGGCCGCTCCCTCGGCCGGGTGCCCGAAGTCTTCGCCGCGTTCTTCGGCGCCCTCGCCCTGCTCTGCGTCCTGCTGGCCCTCATCGCGCCGCTGCGCCGCGTGCTGCGCCCGGTCGTCCGCTTCCTGGACCTCCTCATCGTCCCGGTCAGCGCCAACCTCGCCTACGCCGTCTTCCTCCTCCTGCTGGCCGCCGCCACCGCCGCCCGCAAGAAGGTCGCCTGGTGGCTGGTGGTCGTCTACCTGGGCCTGGTCGTCCTCGCCGACCTCCTCGGCGTGGCCCTCGGCCTGTACGCGCAGTCCCTCCCGTCCCTGGTGGTCTGCGCGCTCGCGCTGGGCCTCCTGGTGCTCGCCCGCGACGAGTTCTACGCCGCCTCCCGCCGCGGCGCGGTCCGGCGGGCGCTCGCCGTCCTGGTCGCCGGGCTGGTCCTGGCGATCCTCGCCGGCTGGGGCCTGGTGGAGCTGTTCCCGGGCACGCTGCCCAGCGGCCAGCGCTTCGGCTGGGCCGCCAACCACGTCCTCGGCGGACTGGTCTCCACCCGCTCCTTCGACGGCCGCCCGCCCCGGGCCCTCTACTTCCTCCTCGGCCTCCTCGGCGCCCTCGCCCTCCTCAACGCCGCCGCCGCCCTGTTCCGCTCCCAGCGCATGGAGGCGGCCCTGCACGGCGACGAGGAACCCCGCATCCGCGCCCTGCTGAAGGCCTACGGCGAGGCGGACTCCCTCGGCTACTTCGCCACCCGGCGCGACAAGGCCGTCGTCTTCTCGCCCAGCGGCAAGGCCGCCGTCACCTACCGCGTGGAGGCCGGCGTCTGCCTGGCCAGCGGCGACCCCGTCGGCGACCGCGAGGCCTGGCCGCACGCCATCGCCGCCTGGCTGGACGCGGCCCGCCGGCACGCCTGGGCGCCTGCCGTCATGGGCGCCTCGGAGGACGGCGCGAAGGCCTTCGCCCGCGCCGGCCTGGGCGCCCTGCAACTCGGCGACGAGGCGATCCTGCACGTCGTCTCCTTCGACCTCGCCGGGCGCGAGATGAGGGTCACCCGGCAGGCCGTCAACCGGGTGCGCCGCACCGGCGCCCGCTGCCGGGTCCGCCGCCACTCCACCCTCACCGACGAGGAGATGGAGGAGGTCGTCGGCCGGGCCGACGCCTGGCGCGACACCGAGACCGAACGCGGCTTCTCCATGGCCCTGGACCGCCTCGGCGACCCCGCCGACGGCGACTGCCTCCTCGTCGAGGCACTGGACGGCGACGGCCGCCTCCTCGCCCTGCTCTCCTTCGTCCCCTGGGGCGCGGACGGCGTCTCCCTGGACCTGATGCGCCGCGACCGCTCCGCCCCCAACGGCGTCATGGAGTTCATGGTCGCCGACCTGTGCGCCGCCGCCCCCAAGCTCGGCGTGCACCGGATCTCCCTCAACTTCGCCGTCTTCCGCTCGGCCTTCGAGGAGGGCGCCCGGATCGGCGCCGGACCGGTGCTGCGGCTGTGGCGCCGGCTGCTGCTGTTCTTCTCCAAGTGGTGGCAGCTGGAAGCCCTCTACCGCTCCAACGCCAAGTACCGCCCCGAGTGGTACCCCCGCTTCCTCTGCTACGGCGACGCCGGCTCCCTCGCCCGGGTGGGCCTCGCCTCCGGCATCGCCGAGGGCTTCGTCTCCGTGCCCTCGCTGCGCACCCTCTGGGGCAAGCGGCAACCGAAGGGCGGGCCGCGCCCCGCCACCACCGAGAGCCTGCCGCCCCTGGCGGAACTCGGCCTCGACGGAGGGGACGAGGCCGGGTCCACCGGTCCGGACGCGGGCCTGCCCGAGCAGGTCCGCGTCCGGCGCCGCACCCTCGACCGGCTGCGCGCCGCCGGCACCGACCCGTATCCCGTGGGCGTCCCGCCCCGCACCCACACCCTCGCCGAGATCCGCCCCGGCGAGACGGTCACCGTCGCGGGCCGGATCATGCGGGTGCGCGACTTCGGCGGGATCGTCTTCGTGACCCTGCGCGACTGGTCGGCCGACCATCAACTCGCCCTCACCGGCGACGCCCTCGGCGCCTTCCGCGCCGACACCGACCTCGGCGACCAGATCACCGTCACCGGCGCCGCCGGCACGAGCGACAAGGGCGAGCCCACCGTCTTCGTCACCGCCTGGCAGCTCACCGCCAAATGCCTGCGCCCCCTGCCCGACAAGCGCCGCGGCCTCACCGACCCCGAGGCCAAGGTCCGCATGCGCTACCTCGATCTCATCGCGAGCCCCGCCGCCCGCGATGTCGTGCGCGCCCGCTCCACCGCCGTACAGGCCCTTCGCCAGGGCCTGTTGGAGCGCGGCTACCTGGAGGTCGAGACGCCGATGCTCCAGCAGATCCACGGCGGCGCCAACGCCCGCCCCTTCACCACCCACATCAACGCCTACGACCTCGACCTCTATCTGCGCATCGCCCCCGAGCTGTACCTCAAGCGACTGTGCGTCGGCGGCCTGGAGAAGGTCTTCGAGATGGGCCGCACCTTCCGCAACGAGGGCGTCTCCTACAAGCACAACCCCGAGTTCACGATGCTGGAGGCGTATCAGGCGTACGCCGACTACGACGTGATGCTCGACCTGGTGCGCGAGCTGATCCAGGGCGCGGCCACCGCCGCCTTCGGCTCGCCGGTCGCCCGCAAGGACGGGCGGGAGCACGACATCTCGGGACAGTGGCCGGTGCGCACGGTCTACGGCGCGATCTCCGAGGCGCTCGGCGAGGAGATCGACCCCGGCACCGCCCTGACGGTCCTGAAACGGCACTGCGACCGCGCCTCGGTCCCCTACACACCGGACGACGGCCACGGCGACGTCGTCCTGGAGATGTACGAGCGGCTCGTCGAGGAGAAGACCCGACTCCCCACCTTCTACAAGGACTTCCCCACCGACGTCTCTCCGCTCACCCGTCAGCACCGCATCGACCCGCGCCTCGCCGAACGCTGGGACCTCGTCGCCTTCGGCACCGAACTCGGCACCGCCTACTCCGAGTTGACCGACCCCGTCGAGCAACGCCGCCGCCTCACCGAGCAGTCCCTGCTGGCCGCGGGCGGCGACCCCGAGGCGATGGAACTCGACGAGGACTTCCTCGACGCCCTGGAGTACGCGATGCCCCCGACCGGCGGCCTCGGCATCGGCGTCGACCGCCTGGTCATGTTCCTCACCGGCCTCACCATCCGCGAGACCCTGCCCTTCCCGCTGGTACGCCACCGTTGACCGGGCGGGTGCCGGGCCGGCCGGACACTGGGCCGGCCGGGTGGATTCGTGCCGCCGGAGCGGTGTCGATGGGGTGGGCCGGGGCTCGGCCGGGCGACTGATTAGGCATGAAGAAGGATCAGTTGTTCACGCGGCGCCGGGCGTTGCTCGCCGGGGCCGCCGTCGTCGCAGGCGTCGGCACGGCCACTGTGTTCGTGCGGGGCGAGAACGGCGGGCCGGTCCGGGCCGCCGCCCCCGCCGCCGGCGCCCCGCCGCGTGGCGTCCCGCTGAAGCCCTCCGTCTACCGCCTCCAGCCGCTGACCGGCTACGGCCCCGCGCGCACCGCGCCCGGCCGCACCCCGGTGCGCCGCGAACCGCTGCTGAGGATGACCGGCCTCGGCCGCACCATGGTGCTGACCTTCGACGACGGACCCGACCCCCGCTACACCCCCGGCATCCTCGACACGCTGGCCGAGTACGAGGTGCCCGCGATGTTCTTCGTGTGCGGGGAGATGGCGGCCGACCACCAGGAGCTGCTGGGCCGCATGGCCGACGAGGGCCATCTCGTCGGCAACCACACCTGGTCCCACCCGCTGCTCACGAAAATGACCCGCCGCCAGATCCACTCCGAGATGTCCCGCACCTGCGACGTCATCGAGGAGGGATACGGCGAACGGCCCCGCTGGTTCCGCGCCCCCTACGGCGCCTGGAACCGCGCCGCCTTCCAACTCGGCGCCGAACTGGGCATGGAGCCCCTCGCCTGGACGGTCGACACCCTCGACTGGACCTCTCCCGGCACCGGCGTCATCGTCGACCGGGTCGAGCAGGGCGCCGCCCCCGGCGTCGTGGTGCTCTCGCACGACGCCGGCGGCGACCGCTCACAGAGCGTGCGGGCGCTGCGCAGCTATCTGCCGCAGCTCCTGGACTCCGGCTACCACCTCACCGTCCCGCGCCGGCCGCACGCCTGATCCCGGGCCCCTTTTCGCCGCCCGCCCGGTCGGACAGCCGCTCAGCGGACCTCGACCAGGCGGGCGAAGGCGACCACGTTCCCGTCGTAGCCGTTCGCCTTGGAGAAACCGCCGCCGCAGGTGATGACCCGCAATTCGGGGGCGCCCTTGGAGGCGTAGACGCGGTCGCCGGGGAAATTGTTCTTCTCGAAGACCTCGATGCCGTAGATCTCGAAGATCGCGGTCTTTCCGTCCTTGCGCGCCACCTCGACGCGATTTCCCTTCTTCAGCGCGCCGAGACCGTAGAAGACCGCCGGCCCCAGCTGGTTGTCCACATGGCCGACGACGACCGCGGTTCCTTTTTCGCCGGGCGATACGCCACCGGTGAACCAGCCGGCCAGATTGGGGTCCTCCGGCGGCGGCGCGCCGACCCAGCCGTCCGCGTCCAGACCCACCGCCATGACCGGCGCGTTCACCTGGATGGCGGGGATCCGCACCCGGTCCGGCTCGGCGTACGGCAGCGGAGTCGGGGTCCGGCCGAAGGCGCCGCCCGCGGTGCGGCCGTCCGCGGCCGCCGCCGAGGCCGGCTGAGGCGGGCCGATGTCGAACTCCCCCGACCCGTTCCGGATGAGCGCGAGACCGGTCAGCAGAACAAGCGCTATCACGCCCCAAGGGGCGCGCTTCCTCCGCCGCTCCTCTTCTTCCGCCGCCTCGGACAGCTCGTACGCAGACATTCGCCATCCCCTTTCGACGCGGCCGTCGCCACGTCCTTTCGCGCATACCAGAACGCTAAGTCCCCCGGCCCGAACCGGCGACGGGGCGACAGCGAACGGGTGGCGCCCTCACGCCCCCGGCGTCCTTTCGGTGCGCCATCCGAGTTGCCGACGGCAGGAATTTTCTGACGGTCCGTGACCTGCGGCGATATCCCTTTGCATGCATTTTGCTCGGCGTGTCCGCTCACCAGGACGGACCATTCCCGAAATGCGGGCGCGTGCACGGCATCTGAGGGTCTTTTTGGGAGGCGCTTTCTCGCCGACATGCCGGGGACGGGCCCCGGGGCGCCTTCCGCGGAGGATCACATGCTTACCACTCGTGTTCTGGCGGCGTCAGCGGTCTCCGTCGTCGCGGCCACCGCCCTGGGAGTCGCCGCCCCCGCTGCCGTCGCCCGCGACGGCATGGGCGCCAATCCCAGCAACATCGTCGTCCTGCCCGCCGTCATCGCCCGCGGCGGCCAGATCACCGTCACCGTCGACGGCTGCCCCACCGGCGGAACCATGACCTCGAACGCGTTCCGGCAGGCCAACCTGACGCCGATCAGCGGCGCCAACCAGACGTCCAAGGGCACCGCGACCATCGACGACAACGCCCGGCCCGGCACCTACGACCTCACCGTCAACTGCTCCGGCCGGACCCTGACCCGCCCGGCCGCCTTCACCGTCATCGGCGGGGTCCGCGGCGGTCTCGGCGGCAGCACCACCACCGGCGCCACCCCCACCGACATGGCCATCGGCGGCGGGCTCGTCGCCGCGGCCCTGCTCGGCGGCGGACTGTTCTGGATGCGGCGGCGCACCGAGCGCCGCATCTGACGCGCGAACAGGCCTTCGCCCCGGTCCCTTGGGAATCCGGGGCGAAGGCCTGCGCGCGAACGGGGCTGCGGGCGCCCGAGCCGTCAGCCGGCGTCCTCCGAGGTGCGCCGCCGGGCGAACCAGTACGCGGCGCCCACCGAACCCGCGATGAGCGCCGCGCCCAGCCCGATCTCCTGGAGGTCGAACCCGGCGACGCTGCCGCCCTCACCGGCGTGCACGCCCTGCGGGACCGGACGGCCGCCGACGATCGTCAACTCCTTGACGGCGCTCAGACCGCCGCAGTCGAACGTCACCCGGTACGAGGCGCCCGCCCTGGCGTCCCGGTCGACCACGACCACCGCCGACGAGGAGCCCCGCGGGATGACGACCGCGTCGAACACCCCCGAAGTGACCGTCACGGAGCTTTTGCAGCCGCTGGTGTGACGGTCCACCTGAACGGTGACCTGCCCGCCCGCAGATACGGCCGAGGGCAGCAGGCTGTAGCCGTTGGACATGACGTAGTGGTCGTCGTCGCCGCTGGCGACGGCGGCCGGTGCGGAAAAGGTCAGGGCGGTGACGCCCAGCAGGGCGGCCGAAGCGACGCGTATCGCGCGCATGGTGGATCCTCCGGTCCCCGAGGAGCAGCTGCGGACCTGTTCCGCTTGCGCCATAAATGCACCTCGATGACCGAAACGCTAGGAACATGTGTGCGCTCGCGCGATCGCAGTCGGGCGAATGGGGCACGCGTGTGGGCCGCACAGGGGACGGCCCCGGCGTGGCGGCCGCCCCCCGAACGCCCGAGCCGTCGAGAAGCTCAGCGCTTGACGCCGGGGAAGAGATGGAGGAACGGTTCCGCCGACGCGGTGATGCCCCGGCTGTAGGGCGCGTCGAAGTCCCAGATGAGGAACAGCAGGAAGGCGATGAGTGCGGAGAACAGCCCGGCCAGGACCAGTTCGCGCGGCGTGCGCCGGATCTGCAACGCGAACACCATGCCGATGGTGATGGCCGCCCCGGCCAGCAGTCCGAACCACACGACCCCGGGCATGGTCGCCCCGGTCGAGGCGGCGCGGGCGTTGCGCGCCTGGTCGGCCGCGGCCAGCTGGTCGAGCAGCGGCTGGTAGGCCTGCGCCTGGAAGTCCGTCTTCGGCTCGTAGTCGGTGACGTCCACCCGGATCTGCCGCAGGAGTTCGTCGCCGCGCTTCGTCACCTCGCCGTCGTCGGCCATCTTCTTCCACTCGGTGGTGACGACGTGTCCGACATAGGCGTTGACATCCTCCCGAATGCGGTCACGGGCGTCGGCCGGGTAGACCCGCACCCGCTCCGAGATCTCGTGCAGCGCCTGCGCCTCCGCCTGGACGTGGTCCTGTGCGACGCTGCGCGCCTCCCAGACCCCGGCGATGGCCAGGCCCAGCACGATGGCGTACACCACGCCGATCCACATCGTCATGTACTCGATGACGTCCGGGGTCTCGGAGGGGTCCTCGTCCTCAGGTGCCCGGCGATGTCGAACGAGGGTCACGACGACCACCACCGCACAGGCGGCGAGCATCGCGAGGGTGAGAACAAGCCATTCCGGCAAGAGATGCCTCCAGCTTCGGTGTCAGCGCGGTCGCAGCGCGGCGACGGCGATCACCGCGGGCACGGTGATGAGCAGGACGTAGGTGACCGGCGACTGGCCGCCGCGGGCGGGCCGCTGATGCGGCGAGGAGTGGTACACCGGATAGCTCACCGGGGTCGGGGAGGGCGGGGGCGGGGGCGTGGGCTTGGGTGGCGGCGTCGGCTCGGGGGTGGGAGCCGGCGCGGGCGGGGGCGGCGGGACCGGCCGGGGGAGCGGCGCCGCGGGCCGGGGCGCGGGCGGTGGCGGCGTCGGGCGCGGCTTCGGCGCCGGCGGCCTGGGCTTCGGGGGCGGCGCGGGCTCGGGGGGCGTCGGCTTCGGCGGTGGCTTCGGCGTCGGCTTCGGCGGTGGTGTCGGGCTCGGGGTGGGACTGGGAGTGGGCGTAGGCGTGGGAGTCGGTGTCGGCGTCGGCTTGGGCGGTGGCTTGGGCTTCGGCGGCGTGGGGGTCGGGGTGGGCGTCGGCGTCGGCTTCGGGCACACCGGGGGAGTCGGCCACCCGTGGCCGCCGGCGACCGCCACCGCCTCGGTGCCGTCCGGGCCCGTCGAGGCGTACGCGCACGCGTCGGCCGTGGCCACCCCGGCCGGTGCGGCCGCGAGGATCCAGGCCACGGCTCCCAGGGCCAATGCCCTGATGGCGCGGGCGGATCGGGTCGGTTCGGATCCATGCACGACGGAGATCATGCGGCTTCCCGCACCGCCCCACGCCCACCCCGTACGAGGATTGCCCCGAACGGGGGAAGTTCCGGCCCGCGGGTTTGCCGGCGATGCGTGCGCGCATCCGGTCGCCTCGTGCGCGTGTACGACGGAACGGGGCCTTCGCGGCCCTTCTCGGCCCTTCGCGGCAGGTCACGGTGGACGTCCCGGTCGCCGCCGCGGTGGCCGGACCCGGCCCGCGTCACAGGTCGCGGAAAGAATTTTGTGCCGGGTTTGAACGCAACGGCCACCGCC
Source organism: Streptomyces sp. NPDC001858 (assembly GCF_053594615.1). Classification (NCBI taxonomy): domain Bacteria; kingdom Bacillati; phylum Actinomycetota; class Actinomycetes; order Kitasatosporales; family Streptomycetaceae; genus Streptomyces; species Streptomyces sp. NPDC001858. Next base: position 143,286 of record NZ_JBSFEV010000012.1, on the reverse strand, counting down.
CTGCGTACTCAGGACCGTGCGGCGGCGCAGCAGGGCGCTGCGACACCCTTGTGATGATCGGGGAGTTGTTGACGATGAAGACCACCTGGCGGAGCGCCTCACTCGCGGCGAGCGCTGTGGCCGTTCTGGCGCTGACGACGGCGTGCGGTTCTGAAAGCGGCACGTCGTCGAGCCAGAACGTCGGGGCCACGGCCCCGGCCGGTGGCATCGCGGGAGTCGGTGTCGGAAGCGGCGTCGGCAGCGGTGTCGGCACCGGTGCGAGCGCCAGCCCGACCGGCGGTGCCGGCGCGCAGGGCGGATCGGGCGAACTGGCCATCTCCGCGAACACGGAGCTCGGCAAGATCCTTACCGACGGCGGCGGCAAGACCCTCTACCGTTTCGACGCGGACACGGCCGAACCGCCGAAGTCCAACTGCGACGGCGACTGCGCGACCACCTGGCCGCCGGTCTCCGCCGACGACGTCAGCGCCGGCGACGGCATCGACAAGTCGCTGCTCGGCGAGGTCACCCGCACCGACGGCAGCAAGCAGCTGACCGTGGCCGGCTGGCCCGCCTACTACTACGCCAAGGACGCCAAGGCCGGCGACACGACGGGCCAGGGCGTGGGCAACAAGTGGTTCGCGCTGACCCCCGAGGGCAAGAAGGCCGCCAAGTCGGGCGCGGGCTCGGGCTCGGGTTCCGAGGCCGGCACCGAGCTGCCCGGGCTGTCCGTGCGCAACGACCCCAAGCTCGGCAAGATCGTCGTCGACAAGGACGGCATGACGGTCTACCGCTTCGTGAAGGACAAGGCGTGGCCCAAGCCGGTCTCGAACTGCAACGGCGCCTGCCGCGAGAAGTGGCCGGTGGTCGAGCCCGTGGACTTCGCGGACACCAAGGGCATCCAGGAGAAGGGCTACATGATCTTCACCCGGGGCGACGGCGACGAGCAGCAGACCATCAACTGCTCGCCGATCTACACCTTCGCCAATGACAAGGAGCCCGGAGACACCAACGGCCAGGGCGTCGGCGGCACGTGGTTCGCTGTCGCGCCCGACGGAAAGCTGGTCGGAGCGCCGGCGCAGTAGAGATCACCTCCCCAGGGCTGATCTCCACAACTGCCCCCTGGCGCACGACCGTTGGTCCGCCCCCTCCGCGCCGCACGGAGGGGGCGGACCGTTGTGCTTGGCCGCCCCCCGGTTCCTGTGCGTAGACTTTCGCCGCTCTGTGGACCGCCCGGAACTCTCCGGAACGTCCCGGGCACCCTTCGTAGCCCCACGGGGGGCGTCGATTCGGCACGTGCCGCAGGCAGTGACCGGGAACGGACGGTCAATTTCCGTTTCCACTCGCCCGTTTGGCGGGCGATCAGTAGCCTCAGCTCGAACACCGGATCGCCTACGCCTTGGAGAGATTGATGGAGCGTCCCGCCTGGGCACCTCGAAGCATCGACATCTCGGTGCCGAGTGTCTCGCGGATCCACGACCACTACCTGGGCGGTTCGCACAACTTCGAGGTCGACCGGGAAGCCGCCCGCAGGGCCATGGAGTTCATGCCGGGGCTTCCCAAGATCATGCAGGCGAACCGGGCGTTCATGCGCCGGGCCGTGCGCCACGCGGCAGCCGAGGGCGTCACCCAGTTCCTCGACATCGGCTCCGGCATCCCCACCTTCGGCAACACCCACGAGGTCGCCCGGGCGGCGAGCCCCGGCGCACGTGTGGTCTACGTCGACCACGACCCGGTGGCCGTCGCGCACACCCAGGCGGTGCTGGCGGGCGACGCCGACGCCGACGTCGTGGCCGGTGATCTGCGCAAGCCGCACGACATCCTGGGCAGCCCGCAGGTGGAGCGGCTGATCGACCTGGAGCGGCCGGTGGCGCTGCTGCTCGTCGGCGTCCTGCACTTCGTCGAGGACGCGGACGACCCGTACGCGGCGGTGGCCGATCTCGGCGCCGCGCTCGCACCGGGCAGTCTGCTCGTGCTCGCCCATGCCTCGTACGAGGGAATCCCGCAGCCGTCGGAACGGGCCGAGGGCGCGGTGGACGTATACAAGGACATCCGCAACCCGCTGATCATGCGCTCGCGTGACGAGATCGCGCGGTTCTTCGAGGGGTACGACATGGTGGAACCGGGACTGGTGCCGACGCCGCACTGGCGGCCGGACACGGCGCCGGAGGACGAGGACCCCTGGGCCCTCACCGGTTTCGCGGGCCTGGGACGTACGGCGTGAGCGCGGAGCCGGACGGGCCGGAGGACAGACTGCGGCGGTTCGCGACGATCTGGAGCCGGGCCGTGTTCCCGGTGACCGCGACGTCGCTGACCCGGCCCGAGCTGGAGGAGCAACTCCTGCCGCTGGCCCGCCGATTGCGCGAGGCGCTGCTGGAGCGGGCGTTCGACGCCGCCGCGGGCAAGACCGTCGGCGCCGCCCTCGTCGATGTGCACTGCACCGACCCCGAGGCGCTCAGCCGGTCCCTCGACTGCGTCGACGCCTATCTGGTGCTCTACTGCGGCGAGGACGGTCCCCAGGAGGACCTGCGCACCCGCGCTTCACGGCTGCAGCACGCCATGGCGGCCGGGTACGCGTACGCGCTGCGCGAGCGCACGCTCGCCGAACAGGAGGCCATCGCGCGGGCCGCGCTGCAGGCACAGGGCGTGGTCGCGCAGGCGCTGCACGCGAGCGAGGCCCGCTTCCGCGCGGTCTTCGAGGGCGCGGCGATAGGAATCAGCATCGCCGATCTGGAGGGCAGCGTCCTCCAGGTCAACGGGGCGCTGCTGCGGATGTTCGGCGGGTCCGAGCAGAGTCTGCGCGGCCGCAAGGTCCAGGATCTGACGCACCCCGAGGACTCCCCGCAGATCTGGAAGCTCTACGACGAGCTCGTCCGCGGCGAACGCGAGCACTTCCACACGGAGAAGGCGTTCAGCCGCCCCGACGGAACGGTCCTGTGGACCAATCTGACGGTCTCCCTGCTGCGGGACGCCGACGGCGCACCGCAGTACATGCTCGCGCTGATGGAGGACACCACCGAGCGCCGGCTGCTCAACCTCCGGCTGCGCTACGAGGCCACCCACGACGCGCTCACCGGTCTGCCCAACCGCACGCTGTTCTTCGAGCGCCTGGAGAAGGTGCTGGGCGCCGGCGAGAGCAAACGCTTCGGCCTGTGCTACCTCGACCTGGACGGCTTCAAGACCATCAACGACAGCCTCGGCCACGCGGCCGGCGACCGGCTGCTCGTCGAGGTCGCCGACCGGCTGCAGTCCTGCGCGACCGCGCCCGGTGAGATGGTCGCGCGGCTCGGGGGCGACGAGTTCGTGGCGCTGACCACCGGCCGGGACACCCGCCACGAGGTCGACGAACTCGCCGCCCGCATCATGAACGCCCTGATCGCGCCGGTGAGCATCGACGGCCGGGAGCTGACCGTGCGCGGCAGCATCGGCATCGTCGAGGGCCCGGCGGGGGAGCGCAGCGCGGCGGAGGTGCTGCGCAGCGCCGACATCACGATGTACCGGGCCAAGTCCGCGGGCGGCAACCGCTTCGAGCTCGCCGACCCGGAGGCCGACGCCCGCGCGATCACCCGGCACGGCCTGACCACGGCGCTCCCGGCGGCTCTCGAACGCGGTGAGTTCTTCATCGAGTACCAGCCGCTGGTCCACCTCGGCGACGGCAGTGTGCGCGGCGCGGAGGCCCTGGTGCGCTGGCTGCACCCGCAGCACGGGGTGCTCGGCCCCGACCGGTTCATCCCGCTCGCCGAGCACACCGGGCTGATCGTGCCGCTGGGCCGCTGGGTGCTGGAGGAGTCGGTCCGCCAGGCGAGCGAGTGGCGCGAGCGCGGCGGGGACACCGACCCGCTCCGTATCAACGTCAATCTCTCGCCCTGCCAGCTCACCCACCCGGGGCTGGTGCAGGACACCGTCGACATCCTGGAACGCGCGGGCGTCGCCCCGGAGGCCCTGTGCCTGGAGGTGACCGAGTCGGCGTTGATCGGCGCGGACGACGACCTGCTCAAGCCGCTGCGCCGGCTCGCCGAGATGGGCGTGGACATCGCCCTGGACGACTTCGGGACCGGCTACTCCAACCTCGCCAACCTGCGCCGTCTTCCGGTGAGCGTGCTCAAGCTGGACCGCTCCTTCACCCAGGGCATGCAGCAGTTCCCGGCGGACCCCGTCGACCTCAAGATCGTGGAGGGGATCGTCTCCCTCGCCCACAGCCTGGACCTCGCGGTCACGGTGGAGGGGGTGGAGACCGGCGCCCAGGCCGAGCAGCTGCGCATACTGGGCTGCGACACCGCCCAGGGCTGGTACTACGCCCGCCCCGGCCCGCCGGACCGGCTCCACGAGCTGGCCCTGGTGGACGCGACGGCCTGAGCAGCGAGGGCCCGCCTCCCGGGACGCGTGGTGGACGGCGCGGCGGGCCTCCCGCCGCCGTCACCTCTCCAGCAACATGCGCTGCAGCTCGCGCGCGGCCCGCGGTGGCGCCACATCGCTGCGGTGGGCGAGGGCGATCGTGCGGTGCAGACCGGGCCGGGCGATCGGGGTGACGCGCAGCCCCCGGCCCGACCGGGCGGCGACCATGCGCGGGACGACGGCCACGCCCAGCCCGGCCCGCGCGAACCCGAGCACCGCGTCCATCTCCCCGCCCTCCACCGCGAAGTCCGGCTCGAACCCCTCCGCCCGGCAGGCGGCCACGGTGAGTTCCCGCAGGTCGTAGCCGTGCCGGAACATCACCAGGGGCTCGCGCTCCAGATCGGCGATCCGGACCGTCCGGCCCCCGGTCCCCGGTCGGGCGGCCTCGGGGGAGGACACCACGACCAGGTCCTCGCGCAGCAGCTCCACCGTCGTCAGCGCCGGGGACGGCGTCGGCAGGGGCAGGACGACCAGCGCCAGGTCGAGGGCGCCGCGGGCCAGCTGGCGGACGAGGTCGTGCGAGCCGCCCTCCTCGATCATCAGCCGGATGCCCGGGTAGCGGTCGTGGAAGGCGTGCAGCACATCCGGCAGCAGGCCGGTGCACACGCTCGGCGTGGCCCCGAGCCGCACCCGCCCGCTGCGCAGCTGCACCAGCTCCTGCACCTCGTACCGGGCGGTCTCGGAGTCCGCGAGGATCCGCCGGGCCAGCGGCAGCAGCGCCTCGCCCGCGTCGGTGAGCGTGATGTTGCCGCGCGCCCGCAGGAACAGATCCGCCCCCAGTTCCCGCTCCAGCGCCTTGATCTGCTGCGACAGCGAGGGCTGCGCGACATGCACGAGCTCGGCGGCCCGGGTGAAGTGCCGGGTCTCCGCGACGGCCACGAAGTACTGGAGCTGCTGGAACTGCATGTGACCAGCCTACGCCTCCGATAGTCATCGACTATGGAAACCAGGCAGACCATGTCTTGGACCGATGGGGTACTTCGGTCCTACCGTCGGGTCCATGGCTCTGGCACCGGGGACGGACCGAAAACCGTCCATGACGCGCACCATGTGGGACTCGTCCGTAGGCAAGAAGACCGTGATGGCTGTCAGCGGTCTGATCATGTTGTCGTACCTGGTCGTCCATATGCTCGGCAACCTCAAGATCTTCTTCGGATCGGGCGACTTCAACCACTACGCGCACTGGCTGCGCACCCTCGGCGAGCCCTTCCTGCACTACGAGTGGGCGCTGTGGATCATCCGGGTGGTCCTCGTCGTCGCCGTCGTCGCGCACGCCACGTCCGCGTACCAGCTGAGCCGCCGCGGCATCAAGGCCCGTCCGACGAAGTACGTGCACAAGAAGCCGCGGTCCGACTACGCCACGCGCACCATGCGCTGGGGCGGCATCATCCTCGCGCTGTTCATCGTCTGGCACATCCTGGACCTGACGACCGGCACCGTGCACCCGGACGGCTTCCAGTCCGGACACCCGTACCAGAACGTGATCGACACCTTCTCCACCTGGTACGGCAACGTCATCTACATCGTCGCGATGCTCGCGCTCGGACTGCATGTCCGGCACGGCTTCTGGAGCGCCGCCCAGACCCTCGGCGCCGGCAGCCGCACCCGCGACCGCGCCCTGAAGGCCAGTGGAGACGTCCTCGCGCTGCTGCTCACGGCCGGCTTCATCGCCGTCCCCGTGGGCGTCATGACCGGAGTGGTGAGCTGAACATGACTACCGATTACGCGGACTACACGCTCGGCGAGCCGATCGTCGACGCCAAGGCCCCTACGGGCCCGATCAACGAGCGCTGGGACAAGCGCCGCTTCGAGGCCAAGCTGGTCAACCCGGCCAACCGGCGCAAGCACACCGTGATCGTCGTCGGCACCGGACTCGCCGGCGGCGCGGCCGGCGCCACGCTCGCCGAACAGGGCTACCACGTCGTCCAGTTCTGCTACCAGGACTCCCCGCGCCGCGCCCACTCCATCGCCGCGCAGGGCGGCATCAACGCCGCCAAGAACTACCGCAACGACGGCGACTCCATCCACCGCCTCTTCTACGACACCGTCAAGGGCGGCGACTTCCGGGCGCGCGAGTCCAACGTCCACCGGCTCGCGCAGATCTCCGTCGAGATCATCGACCAGTGCGTGGCGCAGGGCGTGCCCTTCGCCCGCGAGTACGGCGGTCTGCTCGACACCCGTTCGTTCGGCGGCGTCCAGGTCTCCCGGACCTTCTACGCCCGCGGCCAGACGGGCCAGCAGCTGCTGCTGGGCGCCTACCAGGCGCTGAGCCGGCAGATCGCCGCCGGGAACGTCGAGATGCACCCGCGCACCGAGATGCTCGACCTGATCGTCGTCGACGGCCGGGCACGCGGCATCGTGGCCCGGGACCTCATCACCGGCAAGATCGACACCTACTTCGCGGACTCCGTCGTCCTCGCCAGCGGTGGCTACGGAAACGTCTTCTACCTGTCGACGAACGCGATGAACTCCAACGCCACCGCGATCTGGCGGGCGCACCGGCGCGGCGCGTACTTCGCCAACCCGTGCTTCACCCAGATCCACCCCACCTGCATCCCGCGCACCGGCGACCACCAGTCGAAGCTGACGCTGATGAGCGAGTCGCTGCGCAACGACGGCCGGATCTGGGTGCCGAAGGCCAAGGGCGACGACCGCCCCGCGAACAAGATCCCCGAGGACGAGCGCGACTACTACCTGGAGCGGATCTACCCCTCCTTCGGCAACTTGGTCCCGCGCGACATCGCCTCCCGCGCCGCGAAGAACGTCTGCGACGAGGGCAAGGGCGTCGGCCCCGGCGGCCAGGGCGTCTACCTGGACTTCGCCGACGCCATCAAGCGCATGGGACGCAAGGCCGTCGAGGCCAAGTACGGCAACCTCTTCGACATGTACCAGCGGATCACCGACGAGGATCCGTACCAGGTGCCGATGCGGATCTACCCGGCCGTGCACTACACGATGGGCGGACTGTGGGTCGACTACGACCTGCAGACCACCGTCCCCGGCCTGTTCGCGATCGGCGAGGCCAACTTCTCCGACCACGGGGCCAACCGCCTCGGCGCCTCCGCGCTGATGCAGGGCCTGGCCGACGGCTACTTCGTCCTCCCGGCGACCATCAACGACTACCTCGCCCGCAACCCGAACCAGGACGAGGTGAGCGACGAACACCCCGTCGTCCGTGAGGTGCTGGCCGAGACCCAGGACCGGCTCAACCTGCTGCTCGCGGTCGACGGCGACCGCACCCCGGACTCCTTCCACCGCGAAGTCGGCGAACTGATGTGGGAGTTCTGCGGCATGGCCCGCACCGACTCCGGACTGCGCAAGGCGCTGGAGCGCATCCCGCAGATCCGCGAGGAGTTCTGGCGGCGCATCAAGGTCCCCGGCACCGGCGAGGAGTTCAACCAGTCGCTGGAGAAGGCCAACCGGGTCGTCGACTACCTGGAGCTCGCCGAGCTGATGTGCCTCGACGCACTGCACCGCGCCGAGTCCTGCGGCGGCCACTTCCGCGAGGAGTCGCAGACCCCGGACGGCGAGGCCGCCCGCCGCGACGACGCGTTCGGGTACGCCGCCGCCTGGGAGTTCACCGAGACCGGCGACGCCCCCACCCTGCACAAGGAAGACCTCGTCTTCGAGTACGTCCACCCCACCCAGCGGAGCTATGCATGAAGCTCAAACTGCGCGTCTGGCGGCAGCGCAACGCCGACGCCGACGGCGCGATGTCCACGTACGAGGTGGACGGCATCTCGCCCGACATGTCCTTCCTGGAGATGCTCGACACCCTCAACGAAGAGCTCATCCTGCGCGGCGACGACCCCGTCGCCTTCGACCACGACTGCCGCGAGGGCATCTGCGGCGCCTGCTCGCTCGTCATCAACGGCGACGCGCACGGACCGGAGCGCACCACCACCTGCCAGCTGCACATGCGGTCCTTCCGGGACGGCGACACGATCGACGTCGAGCCGTGGCGGGCCGCCGCCTTCCCCGTCGTCAAGGACCTGGTCGTCGACCGCGGCGCCCTCGACCGGATCATCCAGGCCGGCGGCTACATCACCGCCCCCACCGGCGCCGCGCCCGAGGCCCACGCCACCCCGGTGCCCAAGCCGGACGCCGACCTCGCCTTCGAGCACGCCGAGTGCATCGGGTGCGGGGCGTGCGTGGCCGCCTGTCCCAACGGGGCGGCGATGCTGTTCACCTCCGCCAAGGTCAACCACCTCAACGTGCTGCCCCAGGGCGCTCCCGAACGCGAGACGCGGGTGCTCGACATGGTGGCGCAGATGGACGAGGAGGGGTTCGGCGGCTGCACGCTCACGGGGGAGTGCGCGACGGCCTGCCCCAAGGGCATCCCGCTGGTCTCCATCACGAGCATGAACAAGGAGTGGCTGCGGGCCACGCGCAAGGTCGCCAAGCGGTAGCGCCGCGGAAGCCGCCGCAGGGGCCGGGCCGTCGTCGTCGGGTGCACGTCCGGCGTGGCTTGTCGCGCAGTTCCCCGCGCCCCTGGGGGGCGTCCTCGCCGTCGGCCGAAAGCGGCTGTCTCCCGGGATTCAGCAGCCGCACATCCCCGGGTCCCGCGCAGGACACGCCGAGGCCAGCCGGCCGCGGAAGAAAGCAGGTGCACATCCCCATGCACCGTCCCCAAGCTTCTTCCGCTCGGCGCAGGAGACCTCATGACCGCGATGCCGCTCTCGCCCCCCGCCCTCGCCGCCCCGCCCGGCGGCAACGGCTATCTCGTGTCGCTCGCCCGTGACCAGGACGACGTCCGGGCCGCACAGCGACTGCGCCACCAGGTGTTCGCCGGGGAGCTCGGCGCCCGGCTCGACGGCCCCGAACCGGGCCTGGACACGGACGCCTTCGACGCCTACTGCGACCACCTTCTCATCCGGGACCGCGTCACCGGCGAGGTGGTCGGCACCTACCGGCTGCTGCCGCCCGAGCGGGCCGCGATCGCCGGACGGCTGTACTCCGAGGGCGAGTTCGACCTGAGCCCGCTCGACGCGATCCGGCCCGGCATGGTCGAGGTCGGCCGCTCGTGCGTGCACCCCGACCACCGGGACGGCGCCGTCATCGGCCTCATCTGGGCCGGCATCGCCCGCTACATGGTGGACCGCGGCCACGAGTGGCTGGCCGGCTGCTGCTCGATCCCGCTGGCCGACGGCGGCACGCTCGCGACGGCGACCTGGGACCGGGTCCGCGACAAGCACCTGGCCCCGCCGGAGTACCGGGTCCGGCCGCTGCTGCCTTGGACCCCCAACGCCGCCGCCCCGCCCGCCCGCACCGAACTGCCCGCCCTGCTGCGCGGCTACCTCCGGCTCGGCGCCTGGGTGTGCGGGGAGCCCGCCCACGACCCCGACTTCGGTGTCGCCGACCTGTATGTGCTGCTGTCGATGCGCCGGGTCAACCCGCGCTATCTGCGGCACTTCCTCTCGCTCGTCCCGGCGTGATGAGCGTCTGGCTGCCCAGCGCGCCCTGCACCCCGCGGGCGTGCGTGGAGAAGACGGCGTCCCTCACCGGCCTGCCGCGAGCCGTGCTGCGGCTCACGACGGTCGTCCTGCTGGTCCTGGTCGGGGTCGTGCTGGCGCCGCTCAGCGACTGGATACCGGCCCGCGTGGTCCGCTCGTGGAGCCGGACCGTGGTGCGGGCGGCGGGGGTCCGGGTCCGGGTCACCGGTACGACCGCGCCCACCTCGACCGGGCTGCTCCTGGTCGCCAACCACATCTCCTGGCTGGACATCCCGCTGCTGGCCGGGGTCCGCCCGGCCCGGATGCTCGCCAAGGCCGAGATCCGGCGGTGGCCGGTGGCGGGCGCGCTCGTCGCCCGCGGCGGGGTCCTGTTCATCGACCGGGACCGGCTGCGCGCCCTGCCCGAGACGGTCGCCCGGATCGCCGACGCGCTGCGCGCCGGACGGGCGGTCGCGGTGTTCCCGGAGGGGAGCACCTGGTGCGGGCGCGCCCAGGGGCACTTCCGGCGGGCCGTGTTCCAGTCCGCGCTGGACGCCGGAGTGCCCGTCCAGCCCGTGCGCATCCGCTACCGGGACCGGGCGGGAGCGGCCAGCACGGTGGCCGCCTTCGTCGGCGACGACCCGCTGCCGGCCTCGCTGTGGCGGGTGGTGACGGCCCGCGGCCTGATCGCGGAGGTCGAAGTACTCCCCACCCTCCCCCCGGGCACCCACCCCGACCGCAAAGCCCTGGCCGCAGCGGCCGGATCCCGAGTCCTGGGAGCTCGGCAGCGCCCCTTCAGGGGCGCGGGGAACTGCGCGACCAGCCACGACGGCGCCGCACCGGAACGACGGCACAACGCGGCACTACCAGCGGAGCATAGTCGCGTCGAACGGATTTCCGGTAAGTGATGGGCCGGCCGGCGGTTCTGGTGGGATCATGGCGCATCCCGAACTCCGAGGGGGCGCGTGTGAGCGGAAGTCCGGCCGGCCGAACGGTTCTCGTCACCGGGGGCAGCGGCTTCGTCGCCGCCCATCTCGTCCGTCAGCTCCTGGAACGCGGCTACCGCGTGCACACCACCGTGCGCTCCACCGCGAACCCGGCGAAGCTCCGGCCCCTGCACGCCCTGCGGGACGCCCATCCCGGCCGGCTCGACCTCTTCGAGGCGGACCTGCTCACGGAGGGCTCCTTCGACGAGGCGATGAAGGGCTGCACGGTGGTCTTCCATGTGGCCTCGCCCTTCCTGATGCCGGAGAAGATCAAGGACGGCCGACGGGACGTGGTGGAACCCGCCCTGCGCGGCACGCGCAACGTCGTGGCGGCCGTCGACCGCACGGAGACCGTCGAGCGCCTCGTCCTCACCTCCACCGTCGGCGCGATCTTCGGCGACTACTCCGACGTACGGGCGATGGACGACCGGACGCTGTCGGAGAAGTACGTCAACACCACCAGCACCGTCGAGAACAACCCGTACCACTACGCCAAGACGGTGGCCGAGCAGGCGGCCCGGGAGGCCGAGGCCGCACAGCGCCGCTGGCGGATGGTCTCCCTCAACCCCGGCCTGATCCTGGGCCCGTCCCTCACCCCCGCCTCGGACTCGGGCAGCCTGTTCCTGCTCGACGAGCTCTTCAAGGGCTACTTCTTCTACGGCGCCCCCGACTTCAGCTTCACCACCGCCGACGTCCGGGACGTGGCCGCGGCCCACATAGCCGCGGCGGAACACCCCGAGGCGCACGGCCGTTACATCGTCGCCGCGCCGGAGATGACCTCCTTCCACCAGATGGCGCGGGCCCTGCTGAAGCACCACCCGAGAAACCGGCGCCTCCCGCGCACCGCGCTCCCGCACTGGCCGGTCCGCATCCTCGGCCCCGCCTTCGGCCTCTCCCAGGCCTACATCCGCAACCATCTCGGCATCCGCTTCCGCGTCGACAACCGCAGAAGCACCGAGGAACTCGGCCTCGTCTACCGCCCGATCGAGGAGACCCTGGTGGACCACTACCGCTCCTGGCAGGAGCAGCAGCGCAGCTAGCGGTTCCGCTCCTGGTCCACGATCCCGGCCAGCCGCCGGTAGGAGTCCAGCAGCGCGGCGCGGTCGTAGGTGCTGGTCGTGACGAGGATCTCCTGGGCCTCGGTCTCCTTCAGCAGGGTTTCCAGCTCGTCGGTCACCTGTTCCTCCGTGCCCGCGATATGGCCGCTCAGGCCGGACTCGTAGAAGCCGCGTTCCTTCGCGGTCATCGCGCGGGTCTCGACCTGCCCGGCGGGCGGCAGCGGCGGGAAGGTGCCGTGGGTGCGGGAGTACGCCATCGACCAGGCCTCCGGCAGCAGCAGACGGCGCGCCTGCTCGGGGTCGGCGGCCACCACGACCGTGCCCGAGACCACGACATACGGCCGCGACGCCCAGGGGGAGGGGCGGAAACGGGCGCGGTAGTCGTCGATGCCCCGCCGCATCCGGTCGCGGTCGCGGAGGTCGCCGATGACCAGCGGCAGCCCCGCCCGGGCCGCGATCGTCGCGCCTTCGCCCATCGCCAGCACGAACGGCGGCACGCTCAGGCCCTCCGCCGGGTACGCGTGCACCCGGGTCGGGGAGCCGCCCCGGAACCAGCCGAGCAGTTCCGCCAGCTGGGCCGCGAAGTCGTCGGCGTCGGCGTCGTCCTTGTCCCGGCCGAGCGCCCGGCGCACGCCGTCGGTGAAGCCCACCGAACGGCCCAGGCCCATGTCGACGCGGCCCGGGAAGAGCGACTCCAGCACCCCGAACTGCTCGGCCACCACCAGCGGCCGGTGGTTGGGCAGCATGACCCCGCCCGTGCCGACCCGGATCGTGCGGGTCGCACCGGCCACGGCGGCCGCGAGGACGGTGGGCGCCGAGCCCGCCACCCCGGGCACGCCGTGGTGCTCGGACACCCAGAAGCGGTGGTAGCCGAGCCGCTCGGCCTCCCGCGCCAGCGCCACGGTGTCGCGCAGCGCCTCGGCGGCGGTGTGCCCCTCGCGGATGCGCGAGCGGTCGAGGACGGAGAAACGGGCCGAGGCGATCACGGAACTCATACAAGGTTCAACACCGCACGGCCCCCAGGATTCCTGAGCCGCCCCGCCCTTTATCGCGACCAGCCACGATGGCGCCTCAGCGCAACGACGGCACAGCGCGGCACTTGCTGCGGAGCGCCTAGGGTGGCTGTCGTGACCGACAGCAGCAGACGGCCCGTCGCCGTGTTCGACCTGGACAACACCCTCGCCGACACGGCCCACCGGCAGCGGTTCCTGGAGCGCAGCCCGCGCGACTGGGACGCGTTCTTCGCGGCCGCGCCGCACGACCCGCCGATCCCGCAGGGCATCGCCCTGGTGCTGGCCAGCGCCGAGGAGTGCGAGGTCGTCTACCTGACCGGCCGGCCCGAGCGCTGCCGACGGGACACCCTGGCCTGGCTCGCCGCGCAGGGTCTGCCGGACGGGCGTCTGCACATGCGGCGCAACGACGACCGCCGGCCCGCCCGGCGCACCAAGCTGGAGATCCTCCGCAGGCTGGCCCGCGACCGCGAGGTCCGCATGCTCGTGGACGACGACGAACTCGTGTGCGACGACGCCGAACGGGCCGGCTTCACCGTCGTCCGGGCGCGCTGGACGGCTCCGTCCGGCGCGCTCGAACAGGCACAGGAGGGCGAGGGCCGGACCTGACGGGCCTCGGCACCGGCTTCGGCTCGGCCGTCAGGCCGACTCGTCCAGGCGGAAGCCGACCTTCAGGCCCACCTGCCAGTGCGCGATGGCGCCGTTCTCGATCTGGCCGCGTACCTGGGTCACCTCGAACCAGTCCAGGTTGCGCAGCTTCTGCGAGGCGCGGGCGACGCCGTTGCGGACGGCCTGGTCGACACTGTCCGGCGAGGTGCCGACGATCTCCGTGACCCGGTAGGTGTGGTTCGACATCAGGTGCTCCTCTCGACCGTGACGGCGTCGTCACGTATGTCACACGTCACTCCACCGTGCCCCACGCCGAGGCGGAGCGCGAGGCGATGGGGCGAGGGGGAGGCGTCACGGTGTTCAGCGCACGGTGCTCAGCGACAGGGCGAAGCGGCCCGCGGCGTCGGTCCACCAGTGGGTGGACTCCAGTCCGGCGGCGTGCAGTTCCGCCCGTACTCCCTCCTTCCGGAACTTCGCCGAGACCTCGGTGCGCAGTTCCTCGCCGGCCGCGAAGTCGACCGCGAGATCGAGCGCGGGCACCTTCACGGTCTGCGCCGTCCGGGAACGCAGCCGCATCTCGATCCACTCGTTGTCCGCGTCCCACAGAGCGACGTGGTCGAAGGCGTCGGGGTCGAAGTCCGCGCCCAGTTCACGGTCGACCACGGCCAGGACGTTCTTGTTGAACGCGGCCGTCACCCCGGCCGAGTCGTCGTAGGCCCGCACCAGCACCCGCTCGTCCTTGACCAGGTCGGTGCCCAGCAGCAGCGCGTCGCCCGGCGCGAGCAGCGCGCGCACCGAGGCCAGGAACGCGGCGCGCTCGGCCGGCAGCAGGTTGCCGATCGTGCCGCCCAGAAAGGCGACCAGGCGCGGGCCGGGGGAGCCGGGCAGCCTCAGCCGCGCGGTGAAGTCGGCGATCAGGGCATGGACGTTCAGCCCGGGCCGCTCGTCGATCAGGGCCTGCCCCGCCTGGGCGAGGGCGCTCTCGCTGACGTCGACCGGCACATAGGTGTCCAGCTCCGTCATGGCGTCGATCAGCAGCCGGGTCTTCTCCGAGGAGCCCGACCCGAGCTCGACGAGGGTGCGGGCGCGGGCCGCCACGGCGATCTCGCCGGCCCGGTCCACAAGGATCTCGCGCTCGGCGCGCGTCGGGTAGTACTCCGGCAGTTCGGTGATCCGCTCGAACAGCGCGCTGCCGTGCGCGTCGTAGAACCACTTCGGCGGCAACGTCTTCGGGCTCGCGGTGAGGCCGCGCCGGACGTCGGCGCGCAGGGCGGCGTCCGTGGCGTCCTCGGGGAGGGTGCGGGTGATCTGGAACGGGCTCACGTGCCGGTCTCCTTGCGTGGTGCGGATGCCACGTCCGGGCTCGGGTCCTTCAGCGGGGTGAGCAGGACGTCGGCGCGGCTCGCCGCGAGCAGGGTGCGGTCGGGGACCTCCTGCCAGCGCGGATCGTCGTCGTACGGTTCGGAGGCCACGACCGTGCCCCGGCCGGGCTCCGCGAGATACCACAGGGTGTCGCCCCAGGCGGTCGCGGTGATGGAATCGCCGTCGGTGAGCAGCAGGTTGAGCCGGGACCCGGGGGCCGTGCCCGCGACCTCCAGGACGGTGTCCGTGAGCGCCTGGCTCTCGGTGTCCCCGCCGTGCAGCCGGGCCAGCACCAGCGCCCACACGAACGCGGAGTCGTTGCGGGCCTCCATCGACAGCAGTTCGGCGGCGGGCAGGGAGCCGGTCAGCGGGGCCAGCGAGCGCGGCCAGCCGGCGACCGCCCCGTTGTGGCTGAACAGCCAGGTCCCGGCCGCGTAGGGGGCCGCGGCGGCCTCCCCGTCGGCCCCGGCCAGGGTCGCGTCCCGGACGGCGGCCAGCAGGGAGCGGCTGCGGACGACCCGGGCCAGGTCGGCGAAGGACAGGTCCGCCCAGATCGGCCCCGCCCGGCGGTAGCGGGCCGGGACCGGGTCGCCGTCGGCGTACCAGCCCACCCCGAAACCGTCGGCGTTGACCGTCCCGTACCGCTGCCGCCGGGGGGCCCAGGACTGGCGGTACAGGCTGTGCGGGGGCTCCGTCAGCAGCCGTCCGAGCTGCTCCGCCGGCCCCAGATAGGCGAGGTGACGGCACATCAGACGGCTTCCGAGCGGGCCGTGCGGAACCCGGAGAAGATCTGCCGCCGGATCGGGTAGTCCCAGTTGCGGAAGGTGCCCCGGCAGGCCACCGGGTCCACCGCGAACGAACCGCCGCGCAGCACCTTGTACTCGGGGCCGAAGAACACCTCCGAGTACTCCTTGTACGGGAACATCCGGAACCCGGGGTAGGGAAGGAAGTCGCTGGACGTCCATTCCCACACATCGCCGATCAACTGCCGTACCCCGAGCGGGGACTCGCCCTCCGGGTAGCTGCCGGCGGGTGCCGGACGCAGATGCCGCTGGCCCAGGTTGGCGTGCTCGGGGGCGGGGTCCGCGTCGCCCCACGGGTAGCGCGTCGAGCCGCCGGTCGCCGGGTCGAAGCGGGCCGCCTTCTCCCACTCGGCCTCGGTGGGCAGCCGCCGTCCGGCCCAGCGGGCGTAGGCGTCGGCCTCGTACCAGCACACGTGCAGGACCGGCTCGTCGGGCGGTACGACCTCGGTGACGCCGAAGTGCCGGCGCAGCCATTGCCCGCCGTCGCGGCGCCAGAACAGCGGGGCGTGGATGCGGTGCCGGCGGATGTGCGCCCAGCCCTCCCCGGTCCACCAGCGCTCGTCCTCGTAGCCGCCGTCTGCGATGAAGGCCTGGTACGCGGCGTTCGTCACCGGTGTGGTGTCGATGTGGAAGGGGGCCACCTCGCGCCGGTGCGCGGGCCGTTCGTTGTCCAGCGCCCAGGGCTCACCGGACGTGCCCATCGTGAACGGGCCGCCGGGCACGAGGACTTCGGCCGGGCCGGTGAACAGCGGCACCGGCTCGGGGTCGGGCGCGGTGAGGGCCTGCGGGCCGGTGCGCAGCTGATGGGTGATCAGCATCGTCTCGTCGTGCTGCTGTTCGTGCTGCGCGATCATCCCGAAGGCGAAACCGGCCTCCGTCAGCCGGGTGCCGTGGAAGTCGGCCGACTCCAGCAGGTCCGTCACCCGGCCGCGCACCTCCGCCGCGTACCGGCGCGCCTCGGCGGGCGGCAGCAGCGGCAGCGAGGGCCGTTCGGCGCGCGAGTGCTCGAAGGCGTCGTACAGCCCGTCTATCTCGGGGCGCATCGCCTCCCGGCCGCCCACCGCGCGCAGCAGCCACAGCTCCTCCTGGTTGCCGATGTGGGCGAGGTCCCACACCAGCGGGGACATCAGCGGGGAGTGCTGGGCGGTGAGGTCGGGCTCCTCCACGCAAGCGGTCAGCAGCGTGGTGCGCTCTCGGGCCGTGGTGAGCGAGGCGAGCACGCGGGCGCGCAGGGTGTCCGCGTCGAGGGCGACGGGTTCGGCGCCCGCGTCCGGGGCGGGCTCGGTGTCCAGGGCGGGCTCGGTCATGTGCGGAGGTCCTTCCCGTGCGCGCGGGGGTCCGTGCCGCGCAGGCGGTCGAGCTGGTCGTCGGCGGGGGTGCGGCCCTTGCGGACGTAGCGGTCCAGGTAGTCCGTCACGGCGCCCATGACCTCGTCGGAGGCGCCGAGGCGGGGCAGGGCCCGCAGCGCGGTGGCGAAGCAGGCGACGGCGACCTCGTGCAGTTCGGGGTCGGTCAGCGCGAACCGGGCCGCGTCGATCCACAGCGGATTGTGCGGGGCCGGCTGCGGCCGGGCCCGCTCCGCCAGCGGCTTCACGGCGCGGTAGGCCACCTCGGCGGCTTCCGGGTCCTCGAACAGGGCGGTCGTCACGGCGAGCGGCACGATCCAGCCGTCGTCGCCGGGCTGCGCGTCGATCATGCGCAGCTCCAGGTGGCCGCGCGGTCTGACCGGCGGGAACAGGGTCGTCAGGTGGTAGTCGAGATCCTCGCGGGTCGGCGCGCCCGTCCGGGTCCACTCCCGGAAGGTGAGCCGTTCGGGCACGTCCCACGGCCCGCTGTCGCGCCGGACGCACATCACGGGCGCGTCCAGCACATGCCGGGCCCAGGCCACGCGCGGATCGCCGTCCAGATCGGGCCCGCCCGCGCGGCCGGGGCCGATCTCCATCCACAGCAACTGCCGGGTGGAGCGCCAGCCGGTGGGCGCGCCGCAGAGCAGCGGGGAGTTGGCGAAGGCCGCCACCAGCACCGCGCCCAGCATGTGCGACAGCCACCAGCGGCGGCCGTGTCCCAGCGGGCCGGGCTCCTCGTACCCGGCGTCCAGGCAGACCTGCACGGAGGCCGAGGTGCACATCATGGCGCGGCCGGCCGGGCCCCCGCGGTCGAGGCACGCCTCCATGGCGTCGTAGCGCGGCTCGTGCAGGAACCGGCGCGGAGTGTGCCAGGGGTCGGTGCCGCTGCCGGCGAGGGCGAGGCCTTGCCCGCCCAGGGTCGCGCGGACGGCGGCGAGGTCGGCGGAGACGATGCCCACGCACTCCATCAGGGAGGCGGCGGGCGGCGAGCTCAGTTCCAGCTGGCCGCCGGGTTCGATCGTGAGCGGCGAGCTCAGCGGCACGTCCCGCAGTGCGGCGTAGGCCGCTTCGAGTCGTTCGGGTGTGACGGGCAGCTGCGGCGCGCGCAGCTCGTGGACCAGCCATTCGACCTCGACCCCGACGGCGCGGGGTGGGCCTGTCTTGAAACAGATGCCCCGGACCAGGGCCTCCACCTCGGCTTCGGTGAGGGCGCTGCGGGGCTCTGCTCCGTCGGTACAGTCACTGACCGAGTCGGACATGTCGGGATCCTCCTGAGATTCCACCATGCCACCTGTCCGTCCTCGGTGCGGCCGGACAGGCATCGCTCGTCCCACCCAAGACCTTCGATCCGGATCGCACAAGGGTGCACAACGGCACTTTTGGGACCGGGAATCGATGATTCCAGGCGTTTTCTGTGTGTGCGCAGCGTGTTCACGTGCCCGAGAAACCCTGTTGCACACGTTGTCCAGGATCACTCACGATGCGTGGATGAGCACGACGGGGGAGACCGGCGGGGTGCGGGACACCGCGCCGCACGCGACCATGGGGTCCACGGGGGTGGCGCCATGAGCGCGCGGCTGCGCGGTATCGCGCGGGAGACGCAGGAGATCGTCGCCGCGGGCGGCTACCGCACGTCCGACGGGCGCGCGGTGTCCCTCACGGACGCGATCGAGGCCGCCCGCGCGGGCACACGGATGCTGGGACCGGGACCGGTGGACGTGCCGAAGAACCCGCCCGCGGAGACCCAGGGCACCGCGGGCGCGCTGGACACCCCGGACGCGCTGGACACCCGTGCCGAGCCTGTCGTCGAGGTCACGGGCGAGAGCAGCCTGGAGGCCGCCCGCCGGCTCGCCGACGCACCGGTCGCCGTCCTGAACTTCGCCTCCGCCCGCAATCCCGGCGGCGGCTTCCTCAACGGCGCCCAGGCGCAGGAGGAGGCCCTGTGCCGGGCCTCCGCGCTGTACACCTGTCTGCTCCAGGCCCGCGAGTTCTACGACCATCACCGAGCGCACCGCGACCCGTTCTACACCGACCGGGTCATCCACGCGCCGGCCGTGCCCGTCTTCCGCGACGACCGGGGCCGTCTGCTGGCCGAGCCGTTCGCCGCCGGTTTCCTGACGGCCGCCGCGCCCAACGCGGGCGTGGTGCTGCGGACGGCGCCGGAGCGGGCCTCCGCGTTGCCGGCGGCGCTGGCGGTGCGCGCCGAGCGCGTTCTGGAGACGGCCGCCGCGCACGGCTACCGGCGGCTGGTGCTGGGCGCGTGGGGCTGCGGCGTGTTCCGCAACGACCCCGCGCAGGTGGCCGAGGCGTTCCGGGCGCTGCTGTGCCCCGGCGGACGATTCGGACGGACCTTCGCCCACGTGGTGTTCGGAGTGCTCGACCGGACGCCGGGGACCGCGGTCCTGGGCGCGTTCGAGAAGACGTTCGCCCGCTGCTGAGCGCTCCGCTGGAAGTGCCGCGCTGTGCCGTCGTTCCGCTGCGGCGCCGTCGTGACTGGTCGCGCCCGCGCGGCGGAGCCGCACATGTCAGCGCCCCGCGCCCCTTCAGGGCGCTGCCGAACCGCAGCCGACTTCGCCCCGACCTGCTTGGCCGAGCAGGGGCTCAGGTCCAGCCGTAGCGCTCGTGCAGTCGTCGGCGGACGAGGTTGAACCGCATCCGGTCCAGCGCGCAGGCCTCGCGGCGCATGCCGTGCTCGTGCAGGCGCAGGACGCGGTCGACGTCCACCCACGAATCCCGCCCGGTGCGGTCCCAGGGCCCGCTGCCGATCGGCACCCAGTCCCGGTCGCCCTCATGGCGCTTGCTGGAGAGCTGCACCGCGAGGAAGGTGCCGCGCGGCTCCCGGGCGACGACGAGCACCGGGCGGTCCTTGCCCCGGCCGTCGTTCTCTTCGAAAGGCACCCAGGTCCAGACGATCTCACCGGGGTCGGGATCGCCGTCGTGCGCGGGCGAGTACTCGGTGCGCACCCGGCCGACCTCGCGGGGGTCGGCCTCGATCGTGGCGGAGGGGCCGAAGCGGCCCGGCGGGTTCTCATCGGTAGACGTGCTCACGAGGGCACCCTACGGTCTGCCCCCGTGAGCACGTCCTGGACCCAGGTCAGTTCTCCTCGACCGGCACCCTCTGCGAAGGCGGCGCGGCCACCCCGTTGAGCGGTGAAGCCCCGCCCGACGGCTGCCCGTTCTGGTTCATCGACGCGAGCAGCTGACGCGCCAGCCCCAGCCCCGTCCCGCCCATGGTGAGCGCCTTGGCCAGCATGTCGGCCACACCGTCGGCGCCGTTGAGCACCACCATGTTGTCGACGTTGCCGAACGCGGACGCGCCCGCCTGGACGATCTCCGGCCACTTCTCCGCGAGTTGCTGCGCGACGACGGCCTCCTGGTTCTCGGCGAGGGCGGCGGCGCGGGCCTTGATCGCGTCGGCCTCGGCCAGGCCCTGGGCCCGGTTCGCCTCGGCCTTCGCCAGACCCTTCGCCTGCGTGGCGGCGGCCTCCGCCTCACCGGTGGTCCGGGTCTCCGTCGCCTTGGCCTCGGCCGCCGAGATCCGCGCGTCGCGCTCGGCCTCGGCCAGCGTCCGCTTCTCGTACGCCTTGGCGTCGGCCGGCTTGCGGACGTCGGCCTGGAGCTGCTGCTCGCGCCGCTGGGCCTCGAGTTCGGCGACCCGCGTCTCCTGGACCACGACCTCCTGACGGGCCGCGGCGTCGGCGAGCGGACCGGCCTGCCGGGCCTTGGCGTTGGCCTTGTCCTGTTCGGCCTGGTACCCGGCCTTGAGGATCTCGCTGTCCCGGGTGGCCTCGGCCATGCGGCCGAACGCCAGTTGCTCCGCCTCGGTGGCCAGCCGGTCGGCCTCGGCCTGCGCGATGCGCGCGTCCCGCCGCACGGCGGCCAGATGCGGCGCGGACAGGTTCTTGATGTACCCGGTCGGGTCCTCGATCTCGTGGATCTGCAGGGAGTCCACGATCAGGCCGAGCTTCTCCATCTCCGTGCCGCACGCGGCGCGCGCCTGCCCGGTCAGCTTCTCCCGGTCGCGGATCATGTCCTCGACCGTCAACCCGCCCACGATGGCCCGCAGATGACCGGCGAACACGGTGTGCACGCGCTCCGCCATCAGCTTCTGCTGGTCGAGGAAGCGGCGGGCCGCGTTGGCGATCGACACGAAGTCGTCGCCCACCTTGAAGATGACCACGCCCCGCACCTTCAGCGGGATCCCCTGGTGGGTGACGCAGTCCACGTGCAGTTCCGTCTGGTTCAGGTCGAGCGAGAGCTTGCGGACCGCCTGCATCCCGGGCGTCACGAGGGTGCCCCGCCCGGTGACGATCCGGAACCCCATGCCCTCCTCGAGACCCTCCAGCTTGTGCTTCGAACCGGAGATGATGAGGGCCTCGTTGGGCTCCGCGACCCGCCACATCAACTTGAACGCGCCGATCAGGACCAGGACGGCGCCGAACGCCGCCCCGACGAGAACTCCGACTTCCATGAGCATGACCTCCCCCTGTGCCGGGTGCCCCCGGGGCACCGAACGTAAAGGGAGTGTGAGCCCGCGCACGCGCCGTGTACACATGCGGAAGAACCGCTGTTGCCCGCTTGGTACCCACTGTTGCCCGCTCGGTACACAGGAAGGCCCAGCGGCATCAGGGGTCTCCACCGCCTCAACCGCCGTACATGGCCGAGACGTAGACCGTCCGCGGCGGCAGGTACTCCACCACCGTGACCATCGTGCCGCGCTCGATGCGTTCGGTGCCGGTGGCGGCATAGGCGAGAAAGTGCTCGGCGCCGCCGCGCACCCGGACGATCACCTCGCCGACGAGCCCGGGCCCGACCGTTCCGGTGACCCGCCCCATGAGCCCGACCATCGACGCTTCGTCCATGGTCACAGAGTAGGGGCCACAACGCCGTTGCACCGCCGGGCTTTCCACGCCGCGGCACACGGTGCGCTACAGGTTTCGCACAGGTGTCGTCCAGTCCCGCCCAAACCATTGACGTGCACCTGCCCCAGCTCTACTTTCTGCTCGACTTCTCGAACTTTGTTCGACATGTCGGACACGTGAACCTGCATCTGAAGCAGTCGCATCTGAGCCCGCGTCTCATGCATGAGTCCCAGGGAGAGCCGCCCGTGACCACACGCCCCTCCACCCCCTCCCGCCGCGCCCTGCTCCGGGCCCTGGCCGTCCTGCCCGCCTCGGCGCTGGTCCTGGGCGAACTGCCCGGACTGCTCGGCACGGCCGCGGCCGCCGCCCCCGCCAGCGGGTCCGCCACCCGCTACACGATCGTCCCGT
This sequence comes from Streptomyces sp. NPDC001858, assembly GCF_053594615.1. NCBI lineage: Bacteria > Bacillati > Actinomycetota > Actinomycetes > Kitasatosporales > Streptomycetaceae > Streptomyces > Streptomyces sp. NPDC001858. Next base: position 121,036 of record NZ_JBSFEV010000012.1, on the reverse strand, counting down.
TCCTCAACAGCAACGACGGCACGGTGAACGTCTACCAGTCCGACGACGCTACCGACTTCCGGCTGGTGCAGGCCTCCGCCTACACCCCGCCCAGCAACCGCATCCGCGACGCGAGCATCTTCAAGCACGCCAACGGCTACTACTACGTCACCTACACCACCCACACCTGGCAGGACACCAGCACCACCATCGGCTTCGCCCGCAGCTCCGACCGGGTCAACTGGACGTTCCTGTACGACTACACGGTCCCGATCGCGGGCCTCTCGCGCGCCTGGGCGCCGGAGTGGTTCGTCGACAGCGACGGCAGCGTCAACGTCATCGTGTCCTGCTCGGTCACCAGCGACGAGTGGATCTTCACCCCGTACCTGCTCAAGGCGACCAACACCGCGCTCACGGCGTGGAGTTCACCGGTCGCCCTGTCCGGCATCGGGTCGAACCACATCGACACGTACATCGTGAAGATCGGCTCGACGTACCACGCGTTCACCAAGAACGAGACGGCGAAGTACATCGAGTACGGCACGGCGTCCAGCCTGGCCGGGCCGTACACGATCACCAGGACCGGCAACTGGGCCGGCTGGGGCAGCTACCGCGAGGGCCCGTCCGTCATCCAGCTCGACAACGGCGCCTGGCGCATCTTCTTCGACGGCTACGGCGACGGCACCTACTACTACAGCGACAGCTACGACACCTTCGCCACCTGGACCGCGCCCAAGGCGCTGCCCGGCATCTCGGGCACGGCACGGCACTTCACGGTCGTCAAGGAGACGGTGACCGGCGGCCCGGCCCTCGCGAAGAGCGTCACGCGGTCCTTCAGCTCCGTCAACTACACCACCCGCTACTGGCAGGAGCAGTCCGCGCTGCTCAACCTGCCCGTGGTGACCGGCTCCAGCACCACCGCCGAGAAGCAGGCGTCCACCTTCACCGTGGTGGCGGGCCTCGCCGACGCCAACGGCTATTCCTTCCGCGACGCCGCCGGCAACTACCTGCGCCACTACAACTACCGCGCCCGCTTCGACGCCGACGACGGCACGGCGACCTTCGCCAAGGACGCCACCTTCGTCGCCCGCACCGGCACCACGAGCAGCGCGATCCGCTTCGAGTCGTACAACTACCCCGGCTACTACCTGCGCCACTACAACTACCAGCTCAGCGTGGCCCTGACGGACGGCACCGACCTCTTCCGCCAGGACAGCTCGTTCGTGCCGGCGACGGCCTGGGCGTAGCCCGGTCGCGAAACCCGCCGCAGAACGCGGAACCGGGCCGGGATGACGGGGCCCCGGCCCGGTGGTCATGCGCTCGCCGCTGTCACCGGTGGTGCGGCGACGTCAGGTAGTGCTGCCTGAGCAGCTCCTTGCCGTAGTCGTTGCCGTTGGGGGTGCGGACGACGGAGTGGACGTGCTTCTGCGTCGCGCCGCTGCCCTGGCTCGCCCCGTACGCCCCGGCCAGCGGGCCCGGCGCCTGGCAGTCCACCTCGATCCAGATGACCGGGCTGTGCACACGGACGTAGAAGGCGGCGTCGTCTCCGGTCCCGCCGGCCCAGGTCACGTAGGTGTCGTCGAGGTGCTTGCGGACCTCGGCCAGGTGCGCCTTGGCCACATCGGCCTTGGCGCGGCCGGCGAAGGCCTGGACGATGCCCAGGAGCCTGGTCTTCTGGACGGCGGTCAGCGCGTCGCCGCGGATGCCGGTGTACGCCTGGACCGCGTTGTCCGAGAACGCCCCCGCTGTCATCGACTCGTTGGACTTGGTCGTCGACTCGACGGCGACCGCCTGCTGCTCCGTGGTCAGGGAGTTGATGAAGGCGAGGCCGGCGACGACCTCCTCGTGACAGACGGTCACCGTCTCGCCGTCGATCTCCATCGAGGTCGGCTCCGAACCCCAGAAACAGGGGCTCATTACGACCTGGCCGCCCAGCACGAAGTAGTTGATCACCAGGTGGTGGCCGTCGAACTGGAAGCCCCAGGGCTCGGTCGCCGACGGGGTGCCCATCACGGTCCAGTAGTAGGCGTCCTCGTTGAAGGCGGTGGTGTTGCCGATCGCCTCGCCGGCCGCCTGGTTGATCTTCCGGATCTTCTCCGTGGTCTCCAGCCCGTCGGCGCTCAGGGCCGACTTCAACAGGGCGGTGCCCAGGGCTTTCTGATCGTCGCTCAGGTCGGCGAGGGACACGCCCTGACGGTCGTAGGAGTCGATGTTGCTCCACAGCCGCCACTCGGTGGAGTGGACCGTGAACTGCGTCGAGGACTTCTGGGTGTCGGTGAGCCCGGCCAGGAACGCGTTCGCGGCGGCGATCACCGGTGCGGTCTTCACTCCGGTGGAGTGGATCGTGAACAGGTCGTCGATCCGCTTGCCGTCGGTGGTGAGGCCGAAGAAGTCCTCGGTGATCGACTGGTTGCCGGGGCCGCCGGCGCCGCCGCCCGGGCCACCGCTGGGCGCGCCGCTGGGAGCGGGGGAGGCGGAGGCGTCGGCCGTGCCGGTGGTGTCGTCGGCCAGCGCCGCCCACGCTCCGGCGCCGCCCATGGTCGCGACGGCCGTGGCGCCACTGGCGAAGAACACCTTGCGCATGAAGTTGCGGCGGCTCGCGTGAGCACGGCCGCCGGCTTCGGACTGCGGCTCACGGGCCGTCGGTTCACCGGTGTCCAGCTCGGTCATCGTCGCTGACTCCCTTCGTCATGGGCACATCCACGCTGGACGGCCGCCCGGTGATCACTGTGGTCCAGCGACCTTAGGCAGGCCTGAAGTGCGGGCCGGACGACGGGCGCAAACCGCCCACAGGGCATGCGCGTACACGTTCTGAACTGCGGTTCTGTGAGAGCCCTTAGAGTTCGGATCAGGCGGTCACGGGGAGCGTGACCGTGAACTCGGCGCCGACGCCCGGCTCGCTGCGCACCTCGATGCGGCCGCCGTGCGCCTCCGTGAGCGCCGCCGCGATGGCCAGCCCCAGGCCGGTGCCGCCCTCCCCGCCGGAGGTACGGGAGCGGGAGCCGTCGGCGCGGGTGAAGCGTTCGAAGATGGTGGGGAGCAGCTCGGGCGGGATGCCCGGCCCGTCGTCCCGTACCCGGATCACGCACTGCCTGCCGCCGGACTCCGTACTGCCCGACTCCGCACTGCCGGACCCCGTACTGCCGGACCCCGTACCGTCGGCCGGCGAAGGCGCGACGCTCTCCACCACGACGGTGATCTTCGTGCCGGCGGGTGTGTGCACCCGGGCGTTGGCCAGCAGGTTGGCCACCACCTGATGCAGCCGGGAGGGATCGGCGACGACGGACACGGGCCCGTCGAGCCGCAGCGAGAGCTGCCATTCGTGCTCGCTCCCCGCGGCCTGCGCGTCCCAGACGGCCTCCGCGACCAGCGTCGCCAGGTTCACCTCCGTCCGCTGCAACGGCCGTCCCTCGTCGAGTCGGGCGAGCAGCAGCAGGTCCTCGACCAGGCCGGTCATCCGGGCCGACTGCGCGGAGACGCGGCGCCAGGCGAGCTCCGGGTCGATCGTCCGGTGGTCGCTGTCGCCCTTCATGTATTCCGCGTAGCCGGCGATGGAGGCGAGCGGGGTGCGCAGTTCATGGCTGGCGTCGGCGAGGAAGCGGCGCATGCGTTCCTCGGTGCGCCGGCGTTCGGCGAGCGAGGACTCGACGTGGTCGATGAGCCGGTTGAGCACGACGCCGACCTGGCCGGCCTCGGTGCCGGGATCGGTGTCCCGCGGGGCGACGCGGGCGAGCGCGGCGACCTCGCCGCGGTCCAGCGGCACTCGGGCGACCTCGGCGGCGGTCGCCGCGACCCGACCCAGCGGGCGCAGCTGCCGCCGGATGACCAGCGCGGAGATGCAGGCCGCGGCGGCCAGTCCGACGGCGCCGATCACCGTCTCGACGACGACCAGCCGGTCGATCGCCTGCTGGACGTCGGCCGTCGGCAGCCCGGCCAGGACGGGGACCCCGTCGCCGCCGAGCGCGGTGAGGCGGTACGTGCCGAAGCCGGGAACGGTGCGGGTGTGCAGCGACCCGTCCGCGGTGATCCCCTTCAGGGCGGTGAGCTGGGCGGCGGTGAGCACCTGCTGCCGGCCGTCCGCGGTCACCACCTCGGCGGCGATCACCTCGCCGTCCGCGAGCCGGGCGGCCAGCGTGCCGGCCGGCTGCCCCCGCTCGTTGAGGAACCCCAGATCCGTCGCGCCGCCCGTCCGGCGTTGCAACCCGCCCTGGCTGCGCTCGGCGGCGTCGGTGACGCGCTGGTCCAGCGCGCCCAGGAGATGGGCGCGCTGGACGAGGACCGTGGTCAGCGCCATGGCCGCGCACACGACGACCAGGGTCGCCGAGACGAACAGCACGAGCCGGACCCGCAGCGAACGCCGGCCGAGGCGCAGCTCCGTCACGTCCACTTCGTCACGTCCACTCGTCGGCGGCCCTGATCGCGTACCCCACCCCGCGCACGGTGCGCAGCATCGGCGCCCGTCCCTTGTCGATCTTCGCGCGCAGGCCGTGGATGTAGACCTCGACCAGGTTCCCCTCGCCGTCGAACGAGGCGTTCCAGACGTGGTCGAGGATCTGGGTCTTGCTGAGCACCTGGTGCGGATGGCTCATCAGGAACCGGAGGAGGTCGAACTCCTTGGTGGTGAGCGTGACGGGGACGCCGGCGCGCTGCACCTCGCGGGTGCCCTCGGACAGCACGAGGTCCCCCAGCGTCAGCACGGCGCCGCGCTCGGACGTCTCGGCGGGGCGGGCCCGGCGCAGCAGACCGCGCAGCCGCAGGACGACCTCCTCCAGGGAGAACGGCTTGGTCACGTAGTCGTCCGCGCCGGCCGACAGCCCGTCGATGCGGTGCTCCAGCGCGTCGCGGGCGGTGAGCATCAGCACGGGCAGCCGGGCGTTCTCGCTGCGCAGCCGGCGCAGCACCTGGACCCCGTCGACGTCGGGCAGCATCCCGTCGAGGACGACGACGTGCGGGGCGCAGTCGCGCGCGAGGCGCAGCGCGGTGCGGCCGTTCCCGGCGGTGAAGGATCGCCAGCCCGCCTCGGTCACGGCCGCGGACAGCAGCTCGGTGAGCTCGGGCTCGTCGTCGACTATCAGCACGCGGACCGTGCCGTCACGGGGAGCGGAGGTGCCGGACATGGAGCGAGCCTCTCGCGGTTCGCTCTCGGTCCGCCATGAGGACGATGTGCGTGGGCTGTGCGTGTCCCGTGGTCACAGGCGTGGGGAGCGGCGGACGGTCAGGACGGCGACGTCGTCGTGGCGGCGGCCGTCCCCGGCGAACGCGCGGGCGTCCTTGTGCAGGGCCCGGGGCAGTTCGGTGGGGGAGACGTCGAGCTGTTTCATCAGGCGCTCGTCGACCGGGTAGAACGTGCCGTCGGCGGCGCGGGTCTCGGTGAGGCCGTCGGTGGTCAGCACGAGCGTCGAGCCGGGCGGGAAGTCGAACCAGTCCACGGTCGTGGGCTCGGCGGCCAGTTCGGCGAGCCCGAGCGGGACGCCGGAGTCCAGCGCGGGCGTGGTGACGGCGCCGTCGTTCATCAACCGGGGCGGAATATGGCCGCAGTTGACCACCTGCGCCTCCGGGCCCGCGTCGACGCAGACGATCAGGGCGGTGACGAACCGTTCGTCGTCGCCGGTCTGCTCGGCGTAGGAGTTGTGCCGGACGACCGCGGCGTCCAGGGCGTCGACCAGCGCGGTGAGCGTGGGCTCGCGGTGGGCGGCCTCCCGGAAGGCCCCGATGACGGCGAACGCGGCGCCCACCGCGGCGAGCCCCTTGCCCTGCACGTCCCCGATCAGCACCCGGGTGCCCCAGGGCGAGTCGACGACGTCGTAGATGTCGCCGCCGACCAGCCGGTCCTCCTGCACGGGCTCGTAGACGCCGTTGACCAGGACGTCGTCGGTGAGCAGCGGCAGGGGGTGCAGGATGTGCCGCTGCATGGCGGCGGCCGTGGAGCGCAGCCGCAGCATCTCGCGCTCGCGTCCGATGCGCCGGTGGCAGGCGTAGACGGAGACGGCCCCCAGGGCGAGGGTGAGCAGCACCAGCAGCGCCCGGTCCATCCAGCGGCCGCCCGCGGGGGCCCGCACCACCACCGTGGCGGTGACGAAGAGGACCGTCCACGCGGCGATGAACCGCGTCTGCTGGACCGTGCACACCGCCGACGCCGCGCTCGGCAGGAAGATCAGCAGCCCGAGCAGCCACACCTCGGAGCCGGACAGGATGCCGAGCAGCTCCACCAGGAGCGTCACCGTCAGCACGCCGAGGACCGTCTCGGCGTTGCCCGGGGGCTCGATCGCGTCGAGGGCGTCGAGGGCGACGGCGGTCCGCTTCCGACGGGTACCGAACATGGGAACTCCCGCGCAGGTGATGATCTCTCTGCCAGCTTAGACAGCTCGCCGACCACCGTTGCGATACGGCGTACCGTACAATGACCCGTATGCCTCGCCATTCCCCTTCGCTGGACCGTGCGACACCGGACCGCATCGCCGAGACCGCCCTGCTCCTGGTCGACGAGGGCGGCCCCGAGGCGCTCACCTTCCGGGCGCTGGCCGCGCGCCTGGAGATCTCCCTCGCCTCCCTCCAGCGCCGCTGCACCGACCTGGCCGGACTGCTGGACCTGTGCACCGACCACCTCGCCGCCCGGCTGCCCGAGATCGCGCCCGGCACCGACTGGGCGACCGCCACCCGGACCCGGTTCACCGCGCTGTACCGGCTGCTGGCGGAGCATCCCGGACTGCTCGCCCTGCGCGGCGCCCGCCCCTGGCTGAGCCCGAACCTGCTGGCCCGCCTGGTCGAACCCCAGCTCGCCGACAGCCTCGCGGCCGGGATGACCCCCGAGGCCGCGATCACCGCGTACCGGCGGATGTACCTGCTCACCCTCGGCAGCGCGAGCTTCGTCGACCACCGCGACCCGAAGTCCACCGGCGCGGCGGCCCGCACCGCCCTCGCCGCGCTCGACCCCGAGACGTTCCCGGTGCTGACCGGCCAACTCGCGACGCTCGTGCCCGCCCTGACCGACCACGAGGTCTACCACGGCGCGCTGCGCCAGCTCATCCACGCGGCCGACCCGCGCCGCGACCACCAGTGAGGACCGAGGCCCCATGAGCACCACCGTCACCCCCACCGCACGCGTCTTCAGCAGCGACAACGCCGCCGGCGCCTCCCCGGAGATCATCGAGGCCGTGACCCGGGCGGCCGCCGGACAGGCGCTGCCCTACGGGGCCGACGACAGCACGGCCGCGGTCCGCCGCCGCCTCGCCGAGGTCTTCGAGCGCGAGGTCGACGTCCTGCCGGTCTCCACCGGCTCCGCCGCGAACGCCCTGAGCCTGGCGGCGCTCACCCCGCCCTGGGGGAGCGTGCTGTGCCACCGCGACAGCCACATCAACAACGACGAGTGCGGCGCGCCCGAGTTCTTCACGGCGGGCGCCAAGCTCGTCCCGCTCGGCGGCGCCGACGCCAAGATCGACCCCGACGAACTGCGCGCGGCCGTCCGGCACAAGGCCGGGGACGTGCACAGCGTCGAACCCTCGGTCGTGAGCGTCACCCAGGCCACGGAGACCGGCGCGGTCTACACCCTCGACGAGATCCGCACCCTCGGCTCGATCGCCCGGGAGGCCGGGCTGGGCCTGCACATGGACGGCGCCCGGTTCGCCGGAGCCGTCGCCGCCCTCGGCTGCACCCCCGCCGAGCTGACCTGGCGGGCCGGCGTCGACCTGCTGTCCTTCGGGGCCACCAAGAACGGCACGATGACCGCCGACGCGATCGTCGTCTTCGACCGCTCGCGCACCGCCGAACTCTCCTTCCGCGCCAAGCGCGCCGGACAGCTCGCGTCGAAGATGCGCTTCCACGCGGCCCAGCTCGACGCCTACCTCACCGACGGCCTGTGGCTGCGCAACGCCGCCCACGCGGGCGCCATGGCCGCCCGGCTCCAGCAGGGTCTCGCCGCGATACCCGAGGTCGGCCTGCTCGGCGCGGCCGACGCCAACATCGTCTTCTGCCGCCTGCCCCACCGCATCACCGAGGCGCTCCTGGCGGACGGCTACGCCTTCTACCACGACCGCTGGGAGCCCGGCGTGGTCCGCTTCGTCACCTCCTTCGCCACGACCCCGCAGGACGTCGACGGCCTCCTCGCCGACGTCCGCCGACACGCCCTCTGATCCCCGGCCGGACGGTTGAACGGGCCCCGCCGTTCGCGCGTATCCCCTGGTGAACGCCCGTCCACAGGCGCGGACGGGCAGAGCGCCTGATACGGAGTCGTACGTGCTTCAGCAGCCCCTGTCCCGCCGTGTGCGCGCCGCCGCCCTGGCCGGCAGCCTGGCCCTGCTCTCCCTCGTCACCGCGTGCAGCGGCGGCGGGGACGACGCCGCCGCGAAGGCCACGCCGACGCCGACCACGGTGACCGCCGCCCCCGAGGCCGGCGTCGTCGCGCCCGCGAAGGTCGAGGTGATCGCGGGGCTGACCGGCTGCACGGCCAAGATCCGCATCGAGGCGGAGGAGCTGCGCCAGGGCGTCTGCCACACCGAGGAGGCGGACTATTTCATCACCACGTTCCCCGAGGAGCAGCTGAAGGAGACCTGGCTGGACGCCGCCAGCGTCTACGGCGGCCAGTACCTGGTCGGCTCCCGCTGGGTCATCAGCGCGCAGCCGAAGAAACTGACCGAACTGCGCCCCAAGCTCGGCGGGACCATCCAGCAGCTGGGCGGCACGGGCCCGAGCGCGGTCCCGACCACGTCGTGACGGGTGTGACGGGGGTGGGGGTGCGGACGCCGGTCGGCTACGGGCGCGGCCAGGGGCGCGCGCCGATCGCCTCGATGCCGTAGTTGAAGCGCCGCAGATAGGCCGCGAAGGCGGCGATGTCCTCGTCGGACCAGTCGGCCATCACCTCGCCCAGGATCTCCACGATCCCCTCCCGCTCCGCGTCGAGCAGCCGGTCGCCCTCCTCGGTGAGCCGGAACTTGCGCGCCATCCCGCCCTCCGGGTCGGGGATCCGCTCCAGGAGCCCCGCCCGCATCGCCGCCGCGGTCTGCCGGTTCAGCGTGGAGGCGTCCAGACCGAAGGCGTCGCTGAGTTCCCCGATCGACATGGGTCCCTGCATCCGGATCCGGCTCAGCATGATGTACGCGCTGCGCTCCATGACGCTGTTCTTGCGACGGCCGCCCCGCTGGTTCAGGAACGAGTGGCGGCTCAGCAGCATCTGCTCGTACTCGACCTCGTGCGCCGGCGTCTCCATGTGCCCGACCTCCTGCTTCGCTGCGCTCGCACCATCCTGGCACACCGGTGTGCATGCGCCATGTCATGTGCTCGATACATACGACATGTACGATGCACATCCATCGCAGCAGAGATCCTTCACCGCGCACCCACGTTCGAGGAGTCCCCATGGGCGCCCCCGCCCCCCAGCCCACGGCCCGCCCAGGAGCCGTGATCGCCACGCTGGCCTTCGCCGGCACCACCGCGGCGGTCATGCAGACCCTGGTCACGCCCCTGATCGCCGAGCTGCCACAGATCCTGGACACCTCGTCCTCGAACGCCGCCTGGGTGATCACGGTGACCCTGCTCGTGGCCTCCGTGTGCGTGCCGGTCGTCGGCCGCCTCGGCGACCTGGTCGGCAAGCGCAAGATGCTGCTCGCCTGCTCCGTGCCGCTGGTCGTGGGCTCTGTGGTGTGCGCGTTCGCCTCCGACGTCGTGACGATGATCGTGGGCCGCGGTCTGCAGGGCATGGGCATGGGCATGGTGCCCCTCGGCATCGCCCTGCTGCGGGACGTCGTACCGGCCGAGAAGCTCAGCGGCGCCATCGCGCTGGTCAGCGCCTCCATGGGCATCGGCGGCGCCATCGGGCTGCCGGTGGCGGCGGCGGTCGCCCAGTACGCGAACTGGCGGGTGCTGTTCTGGGGCGCCGCCGCCCTGGCCGCCGTCGTCGCCGTCCTGATCTTCGTGTTCGTCCCGGACGTCCCCGCCGGCGCCAAGGGCCAGCGCTTCGACCTGCCCGGCGCGATCGGCCTCGGCGTCGGCCTGGTGGCCCTGCTGCTCGCGATCTCCAAGGGCGCCGACTGGGGCTGGGCCTCCGGCACGACGCTCGGCCTGTTCGCCGTCGCCGCCCTGGCGCTGTTCGGCTGGGGCGTGTGGGAGCTGCGCACCACCGACCCGCTGATCGACCTGCGCACCACCGCCCGCCCCCGGGTGCTCTTCACCAACATCGCCTCGGTCTTCATCGGCTTCGGCATGTACGCGAGCCTGCTGGTGATGCCGCAGCTGCTGCAGTTCCCCGAGGCCACCGGCTACGGCCTCGGCCAGTCGATGCTCGCGGCCGGTCTGTGGATGGCGCCCGGCGGCGTCATGATGATGATCGTCTCCCCCCTCGGCGGAAAGCTCACCAACGCCCGCGGTCCGAAGTTCACGCTGGTCTGCGGCGCCCTGGTGCTGGCCGCCGGCTACTTCGTCTCGCTGGCCCTGATCGGCTCCGCCTGGGGCGTCATGCTGGTCACGATCATCACCAGCAGCGGTGTGGGCCTCGCCTACGGCGCCATGCCCGCCCTGATCATGGGCTCGGTGCCGCTGACCGAGACCGCCGCCGCCAACGCCTTCAACACCCTGATGCGCTCGCTCGGCACCTCGATCGGCGCCGCCGTCATCGGTGTGATCCTCTCCCAGCTGACCACCACCATGGGCGGCCACACCTTCGCCTCCGAGGACGGCTTCCGCACCGCGCTGCTCGTCGGCGGCGGACTCGCCCTGGTCTCCGGGGCCATCGCGGCCGTCATCCCCGCCCTGCGCAAGACCGCGGCCGACGAGGACCCGGCCGCACCGGTCACCGCACCGGAGCAGGCCAAGGTCTGATCCGCCGCGGCACGAAAGGGGCGCCCGTGTCGTACCGGGCGCCCCTTTCGCGGTCTCACGCCAGGTCCAGCAGCCCCCTGCGCACCGCCTCCGACACCGCCGCTGCCCGGTTCTCCGCGCCCAGCTTGCGGTAGACCCGCACCAGATGCGTCTTGACGGTGGCCTCGCTCAGGAACAGCGCCTCGGCGATGGACCGGTTGCTCAGGCCGTCGGCCAGCAGCCGCACCACCTCCACCTCCCGGCCGCTCAACTCCCGCTCGGGCGCGACCACTTGGCCGACCAGCTCGTCCATCACCTCCGGCGCGAGCCCCAACGCCCCGGCCGCGGCCCCGCGCACCGCCCGGAACAGCTCCTCGGGCGGACCCGCCTTCAGCACATACCCCCGGGCCCCCGCCTCCAGCGCCCGCACGACATCGGCCCGGCCCGAGTAACTCGTCAGCATCACCACCGGCACCCCGGGAGCCTCGCCCGCCAGCCGGCGCACCGCCTCGATGCCGTCGATGCCACCGCCGCCGCCGAACCGCAGATCCATCAGCACCACGTCGGGCGCCAGCCGCGCCGCGAGCCGCACGGCCTCCTCCCCGCTCCCCGCCTCGGCCACCACCTCGACACCCGGCTCGCCCTCCAGCAAGGCCCGCAACCCGGCCCGTACGACGACATGGTCGTCCGCCAGCACCAGCCGCAACGGCACCCCGGTCACCGGACGGTCGCCGGGGCCGGGCGGGTCGCGGGCCGGGTCGGGACGGTCGCGCGCAGCCGGGTGCCGTGGCCCGGTGCGCTGCCGATGTCGAGATCGCCGCCGCATTCGCGCAGCCGCGCCCGGGCGGCGGGCAGCCCGAGCCCACGGGAGCTCTGGGACGGGACGCCGATCCGGCCGGGCTCGAAGCCCGCGCCGTCGTCGCGCACCTCCAGCTCCACCCGGTCCGCGTGCCCGTGCAGCGTGACCAGGACGTTCACCGCACGCGCGTGCTCGCGCACATTGGCCAGCGTGCTCTGCGCGACCCGGAACAGGGTCGCCGCCGACTGCCCGTCCAGGGCCGGCCGAGGCTCGCCCACCGAGCGGAACCGCACCCGGGCCGCCGCGCCCTCCGCCTCGGCCCGCGCGCACAGCAGCCGCAGCGCGCCCTCCAGACCGGCCTCGTCCACGGCCGCCGGCGTCAGATCGCTGATGATCCTGCGGGTCTCGGCGAGATTGGCGTGCAATCCGTCGGCGACCGTCCGCAGCCGGGTGCGGGCCACCTCCGGACGCGTGTCCCAGTCGCGGTCGGCGGCCTGCAGCAGCATCACCCCGCCCGAGAGCTCCTGGGCCAGCGTGTCGTGCAGGTCCCGGGCGATCCGGGCCCGCTCGGCCAGCACCCCGGCCTGCCGCTGCTGCCGGGCCAGCACATCCCGGGTGCCCCGCAACTCCTCGACCAGCCGCAGCCGTTCGGCCGCGTCGCGCTGCTGGGTGCGGTAGAGGGCGACGGTGCCCCACACGGCCGCCACCGGGATCAGGACGATCTCCGGGTCGAACGAGCCCGTGCTGCGCACGAGTTGAGCGGCCAGGACGACGGTCAGCACGGCCAGCGCCGCCCCGGCCGCCCGCCGGCCGAGCGCCCGCAGCGCGACACAGGCCAGGGGCACCGCACACCACACATAGGCGGCCGTGAGCGACTGCGGGGCGAGGGAGACCAGCGTCGTCCACAGCGTCACCAGGGCCGCGATCCACAGCGGGCGGCCGATCCGCCCGAGCCGCTCCCCGGCCGCGAGCCCGCCCGCGTACACCAGCGCGAGCAGCCCGCTGACGGTGACGATGTCCCAGCACAGGCCGATTCTCAGCCGCTCCAGCCGGACCAGCCCGGCGCCCACGACGACGAAGAACGTCAGATGGGCGAAGTGGGCGGGCGTCGGCCGGCTCGCGCGGACGGCTCTCACAGCGCCGGAACCACGGGCGGGAGCACGGTCGGACACGGCAGATCCCCTTGGACGATGATCCGTTCGAACGGGGGTCCGAGTCTATCCGCCGCCTGTAGGGACCGTGTGAGGACGGGTGGGGTCCGCCGCCCTCGGTCAGGCGCCCGGGCGCAGCCCGAGGAAGCCCGGGGTCGGGTCGCCCTTCACCTCGCCGAAGTACAGCGCGAACGTCTGCTTCAGCCGCTCCACCTCGGCCCGGTCGGACATGAAGCGGGGGAAGCCGTCGACGTTGGCGTTCGGGTACTCCCAGACCGGCTTCAGACCGGCCGGGGGAGTGATGTCGGTGCGCACCGACCAGCCGCTGAAGGACGCCCCCTGCGTGGCCGCGGACAGCTGCCAGTTGAGGTAGAGCTTGGCGGTCGCGGTGTTCTTCGCCGCCTTCAGGATCGCCGCCCGCTGACCCCACGCCATGAACGGGGCGCTGTCCGGCAGCACCCACTTCACCGGGCCGGTGGCCAGCGCCGAGCCCGAGCCGCCGACGCCGATCGCGTACTGCCCGGCGCGCACAGCGTCCCCGGGCGAGTTGCTGCCGCGGGCGAACCGGACGTCCTGCGCGGCCAGCCGGGCCACGAAGTCCCAGCCGTAGTGCTTGACGTAGAGGGAGTACAGGAAGAGCACCGCGTCGTCGTCGTGCGGGAACGACGACGCGATCTTCCCCTTCCACTTCGGGTCGAGCAGGTCCAGCGGGGTGCGCGGCGCGTCCGGGCCGACCGCGCCGGGCCCGTACATGAAGCTGAAGCCGATCGCCCCGATGGCGACCCACGCGCCCTGCGGATCCTTGAAGCCCTCGTGGACCTTGGAGAACCCGGCGGGCCGGTAGGCGAGCAGCCGGCCCTGGGACTTCCAGCGGACGAAGTCCTGGAGAGTCTGGAGCTGGACGACGTCCGGGACGAGGGTGCGGGTGGCGAACTGGTTGTCGACGCGGACGTCGTGGTACTTGCTGTAGTCCACGATCAGCTTCAGGTCGATGCCCGGGAAGGCCTTGAGGAAGGCGGCCTTGGTGCCGTCCTGCTGGGTCGGGGTGTCCCCGCCGGCGTAGACGACGAGCTTGCCGCCCTCGGCGAGCGCGGCCCGGTACAGCTCGTCGAGCGACCGGGTCTCCTCGGCGTCGGCGCTCCGACGGCCGGAGGAGGAAACGGAAGCGGCGGGAGTGGCGGGAGTGGCGGCGGCGGGCGAGGCGCCGAGGGCGCCGACGCCGAGGGCGGCGCCCGCACCGGTCACGAGGAGACGCCTTCTGCTGGGAGAGCCGGCGGAGCTGGGCATGTCGGGGAGACCTCTCTGCTGCTGACGGGGGATGGGGACCGGGCGCCTCGGTCGAAGCCGATTCTGCTGTGCCCCGTCTGTGCCGCGCGTCGTCCGGACGGATCGAACGCCCCGCGTGCGGTGGAACCCCCGTTCAACCGAACGGTTGAACGGCCTCCCTGGCTGCGGACGTTACGGCCGCGCCAACCGCCGCATCGTCAGCGCGAGCTGCAGCCGCAGCCGCCCCTGCGGTGTGCGCACCGCCCACCCCAGCAGCTGCTCGGCGTGCGTCAGCCGGTCCTGGAGCGTGGAGTGGTGGACGTTCGCCTCGGCCGCCGCCGCCCGCAGACTCGCCGTGGCGGTGACGGCGTACAGGGTCGCGAGCAGCCAGGGGGCGTCCGCGGCGGCCGTCTCGACCGCGTGGACGTCCGGCGGAGGCTCGGCCCCCGGCAGCACGAGGTCCGCCAGCAGGGCGATGCTGCCGAGTTCGTCGGCGTAGACGACCCGGGGACCGGGGTCCTGCGCGGTGCCGTCCGCGGTGAACCGGAGCGCGGTGCGGGCCGCGGCCCAGGAACGGGGCAGCTCCGCGACGGGCACGGCCGGCCCGTAACCGGCCCGGCCGACGGGCGCCGCGCCCACGGCGCCGACCGGTCGGCCGTCCGCGGGCAGCACCCGGGGCCGGCCGCCGGGGGTGGCCAGGGCGCGGGCCGGGGCGGCGGGGTCGAGGCCTAGGCGGCGGGCCGCGTGCAGCCGCGCCGGTTCGGCGGCCGTGGCGTCGAGGAGGGTCTCGACCAAGGCGGGATCGTCCAGCGGCGCGCGTCCGCGGGTGCGGTCGAGGACCAGCCGGGCCACCCCGGCCGCCCGTTCCAGGATCACGGCGTCCACCACGCTGGGCTCGGCGCCGGCGCGTTCCAGCCACAGGGCGGGAGGGCCCTCGGGCGTCAGTCCGGCGGACGGCCAGGCCGGGTCCGCCGGCAGGTCCGTGTCCCGGCGCGTGCCGTCGGCCTCCACCCGGATCCGCACCCGCCGGTCGGCGTCGACGAGCCGGGCGGGCACCCCGGCGAGCACCGCGGCCCCGCGCACCAGCGCCTCCACCCCGGCCCGGGACTCGGCCAGCCGGTCGAAGTAGGCGATGACCCGCACGGCGGCGCCGGCGTCCGGGTCGAGCGCGGTCAGGCGCCCGGCCAGCTCTTTCATACGGCCATGATGCGCCATGCGGGCACCCGCGAGGAGGGGGCCGGCCGCTGCTTCCCGCCAGGTGCTCGCACGGACGGTCGATTCCCGGCCAGGTATGGCAAAGTGGCGGTAAAACCGACGGAGATCGCGTGGGGGTGGGCGACATGCCGGAGCTGGGCAAGGGCGGGAACACGGCGCTGGGGGCCGGACCGGTGCGGATGGAGCTGTTCGCGCAGGGCGACCAGGTCGACCTGAGCGCGCTGCTCGTCGCGGCGGACGGCAAGGTGAGATCCGACGACGACCTGGTCTTCTACAACCAGCCCTCCGCGGAGTCCGACGCCGTACGGCACCGGACCGCCGACGCCGACGGCCCCGAGCGCGTCGAGGTGGACCCGGCGGCGCTGCCCGCGGACGTCGACCGGGTCGTGCTGGTGGCCAGCTGCGACCCCGACGACCGCACACGCACGTTCAGCGAGGTGAAGAACGTCGAGGTGCGTGCCGTGCAGGAGGGCGGCGAAGCGGTCGTCTTCCGGCCGCCGGCCCTCACCGACGGCGAACGCGCGGTGCTGCTGACCGAGCTGTACCGGCGCGGCGACGCGTGGAAGCTGCGCGCCATCGGCCAGGGCTACGCCGAGGGACTCGCCGGTCTCGCCACCGACTTCGGCATAGACGTCGCGCAGGAGGACGACGCGCCGGAGCCCGCGCCCGAGCAGACACCGGCGCCCGCCGCGCCGCCGCCCGCCGCGCCCCCGGTCGCCGCTGCTGCTGCCGCCCCGCCCCGGCCGAGCCTGGTCAAGCCGCCGCTCGGGAAGATCAGCCTCGACAAGGGCAGCCAGGTCTCCCTGAGCCTGGACAAGGCCGACCGCGAGCTCGTCGTCACCGTCGCCCTGGAGTGGGACGGCGGCAGCGACCGGCGTCGCCGGGCCGGGGCCGACCTCGACCTCTACGCCCTCTTCGTGCCCGCGAGCAAGGCGCTGCGCGGCCCGCAGCCGCCCGGCGCCCTCGTGAAGTCCGGGCACGTTCCGCAGGGCGAGCCGCTGCGCCCCGGCGGGCAGCACACCGCCGGGGCCACGGTGCAGAAGGGCAAGAAGCAGAAGGCCGACGTCGTCTACTACAAGCGGCTCGGCTCGCTCGGGAGCCGCCCGTACATCGTCCTCGACGGCGACTCCAAGGTCCCCGGCCGCGAGGCCGTGCGGATCGCGCGCCCCGACGAGCAGGGCTATGTGCTGCTGTGCGCGTACTCGGCGGTCAGCAACGGCTTCGGCTCGTTCCGCAGTTTCGGCGCGAAGGTCGTCGTCGACGACGGCCGGGGCTCCAACGTCACCGTCCCGCTCTTCGAGAACACCAAGACCCGCTACTGGGTGGCGATCGCGCTCGTCGACTTCACCTCCGCCGACGGCGCGGCGATCCACCACATCGAGGCCTACAGCGCCCGCATGACGGAACGCCGACCGGTGCTGCACCCCGACGGCGCCATCGAGATGAACGCAGGCCCGGTGGAGTTCAAACGCCGCTGAGCCCCCGCCCGGGCGGTCGGCTGCGGTTCGGCAGCGCCCCAAAGGGGCGCGGGGAACTGCGCGACCAGCCACGACGGCGCCGCACCGAAACGACGGCACAGGCACGTCGTAGGCGCTCCCAGCGGAGCGCCTACTCGGCGAGCAGCCTGCGCAGCCAGTCGAGTTGGGCCGCGCGGGCCGACTTCGACAGCGCGGCCTGCGGGGCGAAGCCGTCGAAGCCGTGGAAGCCGCCCGGCCACACGTGCAGCTCCGCGACCCCGCCGGCCTGCCAGATCCGGGAGGCGAACGCGACGACCTCGTCCCGGAAGGTCTCGGCGGAGCCCACGTCGAGGAAGGCCGGGGGCAGCGCGCTCAGGTCCTCGGCACGGGCGGGCGCCGCGTACGGGGAGACGTCCGGGCCGCCGCGCCGCTCGCCGAGCAGCGCGCCCCACCCGGTCGCGTTGGCCGTGCGGTCCCAGACGCCGAGGCCCGCCATCTGGTGGCTGGAGGGGGTGTCGTTGCGGTCGTCGAGCATCGGGCACAGCAGCAGCTGTCCCAGCGGCCGCGGCCCCTGACGGTCGCGCAGCAGCAGACCGAGCGCGGCGCCGAGGCCGCCGCCCGCACTGGCCCCGGCGATCACGATCCGCTCCGGGTCGGCGCCCAGCTCCTTCGCGTGCTCCACCGTCCACAGCAGACCGGCGTACACGTCGTCGATCGGCGCCGGGTGCGGGTGCTCGGGCGCCAGCCGGTACTCCACGGACACCACGATCATGTCCAGTTCCCGCGCCCACTCCAGGGGCCCGTCCACGCCGACCCGGTTGTTGCCGATGACCATGCCGCCGCCGTGCACGTGGTAGACGACGGGCCGCGGCCGGTCGGGAGCCGGCGCGGCGGGCCGGCAGATCAGCAGCGAGATCTCGGGGGCGCCCTCGGGCCCCGGCACCGTCCGGTCCTCGACCTCGAAGGCCCCGCCCAGGGTCAGGTCCAGGTCGGCCAGGAGCGCGATGCCCGGCCCCTGGCGGACGGCCTCGATGTCCTCCGGGCTCATCCCCGGCTGGATCGACTCCTTGATGAGTTCCAGGGCGGCGGCGAGCTCGGGGTCGAAGGGCGGCGGCGGTACGGACGTCATGGGCTTCTCCTCGCGTGACCTGTTGCGACTCGTGCGGCCCATGTTCGGCCCGTCCGCCGCTCGCCGGAGCACCGCCGTCCGGCGGAACCTGCCCGCCGTTCGGCGGGTGACAGCCGTTGCCGCCGCCGTCCGCCTTCGCAGCTTGCCAGGACATGACCCTTTGTTCACCTGTGCGGGGTGGAACGGATCCGGCCGTTGCGACAACGATTTTCACCCCCACACAGGTATCAGGGCCCCACACAGGTATCAGGAGTCCCACAGTGAACGTCTCGCTCTCCGTCTGGCTGCTGACCGTCGCCGCGCTGTGCGCGCTGGTCGCCGTCGACTTCCTCATCGGCCGCACACCGCACGACGTCTCGGTCCGGGAGGCCGGCGTCTGGACGGTCGTCTGGGTCGTCCTGGCCTGTCTGTTCGGACTCGGTCTGTTCCTCTTCGGGGGCGGGAGACCCACCGGGGAGTTCTTCGCCGGGTACATCACCGAGAAGTCGCTGAGCGTGGACAACCTCTTCGTGTTCGTCCTGATCATGGGCAAGTTCGCGGTGCCCACGCAGTACCAGCAGCGGGTGCTGATGGTGGGCGTGCTGATGGCCCTGGTGCTGCGCACCCTGTTCATCGCGGCCGGCGCGGCGATCATCTCGACGTTCTCGTGGGTGTTCTACCTCTTCGGCGCGTTCCTGATCTGGACGGCCTGGAAGCTGATCCAGGACGCGAAGAGCGGCGGGCACGAGGCGGAGTACGAGGAGAACAAGCTGCTCAAGTCGGTGGAGAAGCGCTTCGGCGTGGCCGACCGCTACCACGGCACGAAGCTGTGGGTCGAGCAGAACGGCAAGCGGGTCATGACCCCGATGCTGGTCGTGATGCTCGCGATCGGCTCCACCGACGTGCTGTTCGCGCTCGACTCCATCCCCGCCATCTACGGGCTGACCGACGACCCGTACATCGTCTTCACGGCCAACGCCTTCGCGCTGATGGGCCTTCGGCAGCTGTACTTCCTGATCGGCGGCCTGCTGAAGAAGCTGGTCCATCTGAGCTACGGGCTGTCGATCATCCTGGGCTTCATCGGCGTCAAGCTGCTGCTCCACGCGCTGCACGAGTCCGGGGTGCACGTGCCCGAGATCGGCATCCCGTTCTCGCTCGGCTTCATCGTGCTGGTCCTCGCGGTCACGACCGTCACCAGCCTGCGGGCCGCCAAGCGGCAGGAGGAGGCCGCGGCGGCGGCCGGTTCCATGGTCTGACGGCGGCGGGGCGCGGCGGCTCCCCGGGCGCGCCGGGCTACGGGGTGGGCGCCGCGTCCGCGCGCATCAGCACGCAGTCGAACTCGATCACCCGCCCGGTGCCCGCCTCGCGGGTCACCGGGTACATGCCGGTGATGCCGAATCCGGCGGCCTCGTAGGCGGCGACGGCCTCGCCCATGCCGGGGCTGCCCTCGTACAGCTTCAGCACGGCCACCTCGGACTGCATCCCGACGAACTCCGCGGTCCGCTCCCCGGCCCCGGCGAAGACCTCCAGGTCGTAGCCCTGGGTGTCCATCTTGAGATAGGGGCGCGGGTCGGCGAGGCCGTCCAGCGCCTCGTCCATGACCTCCGCGAGCCGCCGGACGCGGATCTCCTCGGTGTCGGGCTTCGTGAACCGGCTGTAGCGGCCCTTGCCGTAGTCGCTGGCCGGGAGCAGGGAGTTCATCGTCTTCCAGCCGGTGTGGATCTCGGCCGTGCTCTCCTCGCGGCCCAGCCCGCACCGGTGCACCCGCCACGCGGGGTCGTTCGCGGCGGCCGTCTCCAGCCGGGCGAACGCCTGCGACGTGGGCTCGAAGGACACGATCCGGCCCGTGTAGCCGTGCCGGCGCAGTCCCTTGGCGTACTGGCCGGTGTTGGCGCCGACGTCGAAGACGCAGTTCACGCCGTAGAGCTCCAGCATCGCGGCCACGTGCTGGGCGCACAGATACGCGGCCGCCGCCAGCTGCAGTCTGCGCTCGTCCTGCCGGTCCGGGGCGTCCATCAGCAGCACGGCGCCGGTGTCGCCCAGCCGCACGACGCCGCCTTCGACGACCTCGGAGCGCGCCGCGTCCTTCGTCCGCCGCAGTACCCAGGTGTCCTTGTCCGTGCCGGTCACCCGGTACGGACCGCCGCGCCGCGAGACCACCGCCGTGCCCGGACCGAGGTCGGTCACCTCGACGCCGATCCGAGGCAACAGGGCGAGCAGTCGTCGATACAGGGTTCGCATCCCCCAGCCCTATCAGACGCGACCGGGTGCGGTCTGCACGTCGAGGGACGACGGAAGGGGCCCGGCAGTAGTGCCGGGCCCCTTCCGTCATCCGTCCGTGCGCTCAGGCGGCAGCGACCTCGCCCGCGTGGCCGTGCAGCCGGGCCACGACCTCGGTCAGCTGGGCGACGACCTCGGCGTCGTCGACCGGGTGGGTCTCCGCGAAGCGGGTCAGGGAGCTCGGGATGGAGAGCTTCAGGTCCTCGATCACCTTGCCGCCGGCGATGTTCACGGCCTTGCGGGCCTCGTCCTGCGCCCAGACGCCGCCGAACTGGCCGAACGCGGTGCCGATCACGGCGACGGGCTTGCCGCCGAAGCCGCTGGCGCCGTAGGGGCGGGACAGCCAGTCGATGGCGTTCTTGAGCACGGCCGGGATCGTGCCGTTGTACTCGGGGGAGAAGAGCAGGAACGCGTCGGCGGACTGGGCGGTCTCGCGCAGCTTGGCGGCGGCGGCCGGGACGCTGCCCTCGACGTCGAGGTCCTCGTTGTAGAAGGGGATCTCGGCGAGGCCTTCGTAGAGGTCGATCTGGGCGCCCTCGGGAGCGACCTTGACAGCCGCCTCGGCGAGCTGGCGGTTGGTCGAACCGGCGCGAAGGCTGCCGACGAGCGCGAGGATGCGGACAGACATGGGTACTCCCAGAGAGCTTGAAACATTGCCGTAACGAATCCGGACCGGGGTCCGTTTAATGTTCTAGCACTCTAACCGGACCACGGTCCAGTTTCATTCCCGGTGCTTTACGCTGTGTTCATGTCCAGCCTGCTGCCGCCTTTTCCGGAGCCCGAGGAAGGGGCCGGCGAACTCGAGTTGTTGCAGCTCGGGTCTGCCGGCGACGAGCCGTGCCTGCGGGCCGACGCGGCCCGCAACCGGGCCCGGCTGCTGGACGCGGCCGCCCGTCTGATCGCCGAGCACGGCGCGGCCGGCGTCACCATGGAGGCGGTGGCGAGCGCGGCGAAGGTGGGCAAGGGCACAGTGTTCCGCCGCTTCGGCGACCGCACCGGGCTGCTGACCGCGCTCCTGGACCACTCCGAGCGCAAGTTCCAGGCCGCCTTCCTCGGCGGTCCGCCGCCGCTGGGACCGGGCGCGCCGCCCGTGGAGCGGCTGCGGGCCTTCGGAATCGCCCTGCTGAGGCGTACCGTCGACGAGCTGGACCTCCAGCTGGCGGCCGAGCCCGGACCGGACCGCCGCCACTCGGTGCCGGTGCGCCGCTTCCACCACGGCCATCTGGCCCTGCTGCTGCGCCAGGCGCTGCCCGACGCGGACGGCGAACTGCTCGCCCACACGCTGATGGGGTATCTCAACCCGGTCCTGGTGCACTACCTCACCCGGGAGTGCGGCATGCCGCCGGCCCGGCTGGAGGCCGGCTGGACCGAACTGGTCGACCGGATGACCACAGGGGTGACGAGTGGTGTGACCAGTGCGGTCACCGGTGCGGTGCCCTCGGCCCGGGGCTGAGCGCTTCGCTGGGAGTGCCGCGATGGGCCCAGCCGGTCGGGCGAAGTCGGCAGCGCCCCGAAGGGGCGCGGGGCGCTGACATCTGCGGCTCCGCCGCGCGGGCGCGACCAGCCACGACGGCGCCGCGCCGGCGCACCCTGCGTCCCCCCGCCCGACACGTCGTGCACAGCTTCTGCCAAGATGCGTCACGTCATGGTGCAGATACCGAACACGCCCGCGCCGACGAAGTCGCCGGCGCCGCGCCCCGTGCCCACGAGCGCAGACGTGGCCCGCCTGGCCGGCGTCTCGCGCGCGACCGTCTCCTATGTCCTGAACAACACCAGCGCCGTACGGATCAGCGAGCCCACCCGCCGTCGGGTCCACGAGGCCGCCAAGGAACTCGGGTATGTGCCGCACGCGGCGGCCCGCAGCCTGCGCGCCGGTCACAGCCGCATGGTGCTGATGCCCACCCTGCCGGTCCCGGCGGGGCCGCTCTACAGCCAGTTCGTGCACGAGTTCCAGGGTGCGCTCAGCCGCCTCGACTACACCGTCGTCCAGTACGGCGCGAGCGGACTGTCCGGGGACGCCGCCGCCCGCGCCTGGGCCGAACTGCGGCCGGTCGCCGTGCTGGTGCCCGTGCCGGGCCTCGGCCCGGAGGGGGTGGCCGTCCTCAAGCGCTCCGGGGCCCGGGCCGTGGTGACCTTCAGCCCCGAACAGGTCGAGGGCGCCCACGCTGTGCTCCTGGACCACGCCGGGGTCGGCCGCCGGGCCGCCGGGCACCTGTACGCCCGCGGCCGCCGCCGGATCGGCGTGGTCGTCCCCGAGGAGCCGGGCATGGAGATGTTCTCCGTGCCCCGTCTGCGCGGCGCCCGCGAGGTGCTGCAGGGCGCCGACGCCACCGTCACCGAGCTGCCGCTCGCCTTCACGCAGAGCTCCGCGGCCGCCCTCGCCGCCCGCTGGCCCGACCTCGGTCTCGACGCCGTGTTCGCCTACAACGACGAGTACGCGATGCTGCTGATCGGCGCCTTGCAGGACGAGGGTCTGCGCGTTCCCGAGGACGTCGCCGTCATCGGTGCCGACGACCTGATGCTCGGGCGGCTGCTGCGGCCCCGGCTCAGCACGGTCCGGATCGAGCTGCCCTCCGGCCGCGACCTCGCCTCGCTGGTCGACCGGGCCGTCCGCAACCCCGCGGCCGCCCCCGAGGCGCACCGGCTGATCGAGGCCACGGTGGTGCACCGCGAGTCCAGCTGAGCCGTGCACCACGCCGGAGCTCGGCGCGCGTCCCCCGGCGCCGCCGCCAAGTCCCGTGCGGGGCAAGGGCGCAGGACCGGCCCGAGGACCCGCCCGAGGACCGGCCCGACGATCGGAGCCGTCTCCGCGACTTGTGTGGCAGGCGCCACATTTTTCCCTAGGGCATGACTAGGATGTTGCCCGCTCAACCAGCTGGGGAGGCGTTCGACCACCGGATCCCCCTGGGCGAGCCGTGAGTCCCGCGGGTCACCGATCGGAGAGCCTTCATGCCGCTGCTCGACCCCCAGACCTGGCAGCCCCGCACCTTGTCGGGGCCCCGGTACACCGTCACCGAGCCCGCCACCGGCGACCAGCTGGGCACGGTCGTCCTCGCAGCCGCCGCGGACGTCGGCCCGGCCGCCGAGGCCGCCCGCGCCGCGCAGACCGAGTGGGCCCGGCTTCCGCACTTCGTCCGCGCCGGAGTGCTGCGCAAGGCCGGCGACCTCTTCGCCGCGCACGCCGACGAACTGCGCGAGTGGATCGTCCGCGAGTCCGGCTCCATCCCGGGCAAGGCCGACTTCGAGCTGCACGTCGCCGCCCAGGAGTGCTACGAGGCCGCCGCCCTGGCCTCCCGCCCGGCCGGACAGGTCCTGCCCAGCGAGGCGCCCCGGCTCTCGTACACCCGGCGCGTCCCCGTCGGCGTGGTGGGCGTGATCTCCCCGTTCAACGCCCCGCTGATCCTCTCGATCCGCTCCGTCGCGCCCGCCCTCGCGCTCGGCAACGCGGTCGTCCTCAAGCCGGACCCGCGCACCGCCGTCTGCGGCGGTCTGTCCCTGGCCGCGGTCTTCGCCGAGGCCGGACTGCCCGAGGGACTGCTGCACGTGCTGCCGGGCGGCGCCGAGACGGGCGCCGCGCTGGTCGCCGACCCGCAGGTCCCCGTCATCTCCTTCACCGGGTCCACCGCGGCCGGCCGCGCGGTCGGCGAGGCCGCCGGACGCCACCTCAAGCGGGCGCATCTGGAACTCGGCGGCAACTCCGCGATGATCGTGCTGGCGGACGCCGACCTGGACGCGGTGATCTCCACGGCGGCCTGGGGCTCGTTCTTCCACCAGGGCCAGATCTGCATGACCACCGGCCGCCATCTGGTGCACGCCTCCCTCTACGAGGAGTACGTCGAGCGGCTCGCGGCGAAGGCCGACGCCCTCGCCGTCGGCGACCCGCACCGCGCGCAGGTGCACCTCGGCCCGCTCATCGACGCCGGCCAGCTCGGCAAGGTGCACGCCCTGGTGGAGGCCAGCACCACGGCCGGCGCGAAGCTCGCCGCGGGCGGCACCCACGAGGACCTCTTCTACCGGCCGACCGTCCTCGCGGGCGTCGACGACGCCACCCCCGCCTATGCGGAGGAGGTGTTCGGCCCGGTGGCCCCCGTGCGCCCGTTCAGCACCGTGGACGAGGCCGTGGCCCTGGCCGCGCAGAGCTCCTACGGCCTCTCGCTCGGCATCGTCACCCGGGACGCCGCGCGCGGCCTCGACCTCGCCGAACGCGTCCCGACCGGCATCGTGCACATCAACGACCAGACGGTGAACGACGAGGCCGTCGCCCCCTTCGGCGGGGTCGCCGCCTCCGGCACCGGCGCCCGCTTCGGCGGCGAGTCCAACCTGGAGGCCTTCACCGACGTCCGCTGGACGACGGTCCGGGCCGACGTGGCGCCGTACCCGTTCTAAGCCCTCATCAGGGGTTATTCGCTCTTGGCCTGCTCAGCCTTGGCCTGCTCGGCCGCCACGGCCTTGCGGACCTCGTCCATGTCCAGCTTGCGCGCCTGTCCGATGACGTCCGTCAGGGCGGCCTCGGGCAGGGCGCCGGGCTGGGCGAAGACGGCGACCCGGTCCCGCACGATCATCAGCGTCGGGATCGACTGGATGTCGAACGCCGCGGCCAGCTCCGGCTGCGCCTCGGTGTCCACCTTGCCGAACACCAGGTCCGGGTTCTCCTGCGCCGCCTTGTCGTAGACGGGGGCGAACTGACGGCACGGCCCGCACCAGGACGCCCAGAAGTCGATCAGCACGAAGTCGTTCTCGCTGACCGTCCGGTCGAAGTTCTCCTTGGTGAGCTCCACGGTGCTGCTCATGACCTGATTCCTTCTTCCTGGTGTGGGGCTTCCCGGTGTGGGGCGAAGCAGTCCGCACAACACGGTCGGCGGATCGCGTATTCCGCGCCCCTACCCGTGTGGCCGCCCCGCACACCACCCACCAGACTGGCCCCATGACGGAAACGGAAACCATCGCGTACGACGTCGTGGTGCTCGGGGCCGGGCCCGTGGGGGAGAACGTCGCCGACCGCACCCGCGCGGCCGGTCTGAGCACCGCGGTCGTGGAGAGCGAGCTGGTCGGCGGCGAGTGCTCCTACTGGGCCTGTATGCCCAGCAAGGCCCTGCTGCGCCCGGTGCTCGCCCGCGCCGACGCCCGCCGCGTGCCCGGTCTCGCCCAGGCGGTCCAGGGCCCCCTCGACGTCCCCGCGGTCCTCGCGCATCGCAACTACTACACCTCCGACTGGCACGACGACGGCGCGGCCGGGTGGCTCGACGGCATCGGCGCCGACCTCTACCGCGGCCATGGCCGGCTCACGGGCCCGCGCACGGTGACCGTGGGCGACAAGGTGCTCACCGCCCGGCACGCCGTGGCCGTCGCCACCGGCACCCGCGCCGCCCTGCCCGCTCTGCCGGGGCTCGCCGAGGTGAAGCCCTGGACCAGCCGGGAGGCGACCAGCGCGCAGACCGTGCCCGGCCGGCTCGTCGTGGTCGGCGGGGGAGTGGTCGCCACCGAGATGGCCACCCTCTATCAGGCGCTCGGCGCGCAGGTCACCATGCTGGTGCGGGGCAAGGGCCTGCTCGGCCGGATGGAGCCGTTCGCCGGCGAACTCGTCGTCGAGGCGCTCCTCGAAGCGGGCGCGGACATCCGCACCGGCGCCTCGGTGGAGTCCGTGAGTCGCACGGCGGACGGCGTCGTCGTGGTCGTCACCGGGACCGGCGACCGGATCGAGGCCGACGAGATCCTCATCGCCACCGGACGCGTCCCGCGCACCGACGACATCGGACTGGACACCGTCGGCCTGGAGCCCGGCTCCTGGCTCGGCGTCGACGACAGCCTGCGGGTGAACGGCACCGACTGGCTGTACGGGGTCGGCGACGTCAACCACCGTGCCCTCTTCACCCACCAGGGCAAGTACCAGGCCCGGATCGCGGGCGCGGCCATCGTCGCCCGCGCCGCCGGGACCCCCCTCCTGCAGAGCGAGCCGTGGGGCGCCCACGCCGCCACCGCCGACCATCACGCCATCCCCCAGGTCGTGTTCACCGACCCGGAGGCGGGGGCGGTCGGCCTCTCCCTGGCGGAGGCGGAACGGGCCGGGCACCGGGTGCGGGCCGTCGACGTCGACATGGCCTCGGCGGCCGGAGCGGGTCTGTACGCCGACGGGTACAACGGCCGCGCCCGGATGATCGTCGACCTGGACGAGGAGATCCTGCGCGGGGTCACCTTCGTCGGACCGGGCGTCAGCGAGCTGGTCCACTCGGCGACGATCGCGATCGTCGGCCAGGTGCCGATCGCCCGGCTGTGGCACGCGGTGGCGGCCTACCCGACGATCAGCGAGGTGTGGCTGCGGCTGCTGGAGGCGTACCGGGACAACTGACCCACCGAACCCCGGACGACCTACGGCAGGTCGAAGTCCAGCGCCCGCGCCGCCTCCTGCGGCGTCGGCTGCGTCCAGCGCTCCAGCACGGCCTGGTTGGCCGACAGCGAGCGCGGTTCGGCCCGGTCGAGGTAGAGCAGGCCGTCGAGGTGGTCCGTCTCGTGCTGGACGATACGGGCGGGCCACCCGGCGAACACCTCGTCCAGCGGCCGCCCTTGCTCGTCCTCGCCGGTCAGCCGCACCTCGGCGGGCCGGGCCACCACGGCCTGGTAGCCGGGCACGCTGAGACAGCCCTCGAAGAAGCCGACCCGCGCCGAACCGACCGGCTCGTACGAGGGGTTGACCAGGACCCGGAACGGCAGCGGCACCCGCCCGCGGGCGAGGCGCACCTCCTCCGGCACCGGCGCGGGGTCCTCGATCACCGCGATCCGCAGTTCCACGCCCACCTGTGGGGCGGCCAGACCGACGCCCGGCGCGGCGAGCATGGTGATGCGCAGGGCCTCGACGAACCGGGCCAGCAGGGCGGGGTCGAGCTCGCCGTCGTAGCGCGCGGTCCCGGCCCGCAGGACCGGGTCGCCGGCCGCGACGATGGGCAACGGGCCGCCGGGAGCGAGGAGTTCCTCGATCCGGTCGGCAAGGGGCGCGCGGGGACTGGGAGATGCCATTCGGCCAGGATGCCACGGTCGAGGGTCATGTGACGCAGGTCACTCGAAGTGGTCGGAACTCGACGGGGCACCGATCCGACTACCTGATCGTCACGCCGGAATGCGTCCCCCTCCCCACCCCGGCCACCCCGAACCCGGAGAAGCCCGCCGATGTCCATCGCTCCCCCGACCAGCACGGACGAGGTCCCGCCCGCCACGGCCCCCGCGCCGAAGTCCCGCAACCCGTGGGCCACGCTGCGCCCCCTGGTCCTGCGCCTGCACTTCTACGCCGGCCTGTTCGTCGCGCCCTTCGTGCTGATCGCCGCCGTCACCGGGTTTCTCTACGCCGGCTCGTTCCAGGCCGAGAAGCTCCTGTACTCCCACGAGCTGACCGTCCCGGAGGTCGGCGACGCCAAGCTGCCGATCTCCCAGCAGGTGGACGCCGCCCGCAAGGCCCACCCCGAGGGCACGGTCGCGGCCGTGCGCCCCTCGCCGAAGGACGACGCCACGACCCGGGTGATGCTGTCCGGCGTCGACGGAATCGCCGCCACCCACACCCTCGCCGTGTTCGTCGACCCCTACACCGGCAAGGTGCGCGGCGCGCTGGAGCAGTACGGCTCGACCGGCGCGCTGCCGCTGCGCACCTGGATCGACGAGTTCCACCGCGACCTGCACCTCGGCGAGAACGGCCGCCTCTACAGCGAGTTCGCCGCGAGCTGGCTGTGGGTGATCGCGCTCGGCGGGGTCGCGCTGTGGTTCTCCCGCCGCCGCGCCCTGCGCAAGGTGCGCGGCACCAGCGGGCGGCGCCGCACGCTCGGGCTGCACGGCACCGTCGGCGTATGGGCCGCCGCCGGGTTCGTCTTCATGTCCGCGACCGGACTGACCTGGTCGACGTACACGGGCGCCAACGTCGCCGAGCTGCGCACCTCCCTCGGCCAGGCCACCCCGTCGGTCTCGGCGGGCGTGGTGGCCGGCGAGCACTCCGGGCACGACGCGGCCGCCGCCGAGGGCGGGGACGGCGAGCACGGCGTCGGCCTCGACAAGATCCTGTCCGCCGCGCGCGCCGAGGGCCTGGGCGACCCGGTCGAGATCGTCCCGCCCGCGGACGCGTCCTCCGCGTACGTGGTCCGGCAGGTGCAGCGCAGCTGGCCCGAGAAGCAGGACGCGGTCGCGGTCGACCCGGCCACCGGCGAGGTCACCGACGTGCTGCGGTTCGCGGACTACCCGCTGCTCGCCAAGCTGACCCGGTGGGGCATCGACCTGCACACCGGCGTGCTGTTCGGCCTGGCCAACCAGCTCGCGCTGATGGCCCTCACGGCCTCCCTGATCCTGCTGATCGTGCTGGGCTACCGCATGTGGTGGCAGCGCGGCCGCGGCTCCTCCTTCGGCCGGCCGATCCCGCGCGGCGCCTGGTCGCAGGTTCCGCCGTACATCCTGGTCCCGCTGCTGGCCGGGGTCGCCGTGGTCGGCTACTTCATCCCGCTGCTGGGCATCCCGCTGGCCGGCTTCCTGCTGGTGGACATCGTCCTCGGCGAGATCGCGCACCGACGGGGGCGGCGGACGACGGTCTGAGCACCGGTACCGCAGCGGCAGGCTTCGGTACGGCTTCGGTACGGCATCGGCACAGGAGCGGCCCGGCGGTGGATTCCACCGCCGGGCCGTTCGGTTTCGATGCCCGGCCCCGTGGGGTCACTCCTGCGGGAAGTCTCCGGCCAGCGCCGAGGCGATCCGCAGCTGCGGTCCCGCCTCCGCGTGCCGCCCCTGCCGCTCCAGGGTGCGGCCGAGCATCAGCCGGGCGTAGTGCTCCACCGGGTCCCGCTCGACGATCACCCGCAACTCGGCCTCGGCGCGCAGCAGTTGGGCCGAGTGGTAGTAGGCGCGGGCCAGCAGCAGCCGGGGCCCGGTCTGGTCCGGAACTTCCTCGACGAGCCCGGCCAGCACCTTCGCGGCCGTCGCGTACTCCTTGGCGTCGAAGAACTGCCGGGCCCGCTCCCACCGCTCCGCCGGCGTTCCGTGGGCGTAGTACGTGGTGTATGTCGTGTCCACTCGTGACCTCCTTCGGGGCGGTCAACCGGACCGGGTAGTTGAATATTCCACTACGATTGTCCGTCGAGCGCGGCCGGCTCCGCCTCGGCCCGTTCGGTGACGCGATCAGCGAGTACGGCAGGGTGTTTTCGGATCAGCGCATGATGTGACTTGGGTCACCCTGTGACGCCCTTGGCGCACCGGCCACTGCCGTGTCACGATTTCCGCACGCCTTCCCTGCCCGAAAACAGTTGCAGGGCACCTGGGTCGACCGCTCTTCGCCGGTCCCCGCAAGGCACCTCACCGAAGTTCCTTCCCTGGGCCTGTCCGGCCGCTCATCAGCGCTGCCCAGGCACCGTCGCCGCCGTCAGCGCGACGTCCCACTGCCCTTGCTGTCGAGACTCTGAGGAAGTGGATCCCACCCATGCCGAGGCTATGCAAGCCGGCGATGAATGCGCCCGAACACGTCATCACCCAGGAAGAGACCCTGGACTTCGCCTCCCGAGCCCATGCCGGCAAGCCGCAACTCGCCCTGGCGCTCCGGCTGATCCGGAACACCGGCGTCAAGAAGCGGCACATCGTCCAGCCCATCGAGAAGACGCTCCACCACCCGGGTTTCGCGGAGCGCAACCGCATCTACGAGATCGAGTCGAAGAAACGCACGCCCCAGGTCGTCGAACAGGCCCTGGCCAACGCCGGACTGAAAGCCCGTGACATCGACGCGATCATCTATGTGTCGTGCACCGGCTTCCTGATGCCGTCGCTCACGGCCTGGCTGATCAACACCCTGGGCTTCCGCTCCGACACCCGGCAGATCCCCATCGCCCAACTGGGCTGCGCCGCGGGCGGAGCGGCGATCAACCGCGCGCACGACTTCTGCACGGCCCACCCCGGCAGCAACGTCCTGATCGTGTCCTGCGAACTGTGCTCCCTGTGCTACCAGCCCGACGCCGACGACATCGGCTCGCTCCTGTCCGACGGCCTGTTCGGCGACGCGGTGGCCGGCGCCGTCGTACGGGGCGAGGGCGGCGTCGGCATCGACCTGGAGCGCAACGCCTCCTACCTCATCCCGGGCACCGAGGACTGGATCTCCTACGCCGTCAAGGACACCGGCTTCCACTTCCAGCTGGACCGCCGGGTGCCCGGCACCATGGAGCCGCTCGCGCCGGTCCTGCGCGAACTCGCCAAGGACCACAGCTGGGACGTCGGCAAGCTCGACTTCTACCTCGTCCACGCCGGCGGCCCGCGCATCCTCGACGACCTCGCGAAGTTCCTCGACGTCGACCGTGAGGTGTTCCGGCACAGCTGGTCGACCCTCAGCGAGTACGGGAACATCGCCAGCGCCGTCGTACTCGAAGCCGCTCGCAGGCTGTTCGAGGAGGACCCCCCGGCGCCCGGCGCGACCGGTCTGATCGCGGGTTTCGGTCCCGGCATCACCGCGGAGATGGCGCTCGGCACCTGGGCGGTCGACGGCGTCCCGCAGACCTTCGCCTGAACGCGCCCGACAGCCATGGGCAACGCGAGCCAAAGGAAACGGAGCACATGACCGACCTCGTCCTCCCGCCCGGCGCCGGGCGCCGACTGGTCACCCCCGCACAGGCGGTGACCTTCAAGGCCACCCAGGAGATGGGATCCTCCGTATCGATCTTCGAGGTGGTCGTGCCGCCCGGATTCGACGTCGGGGCGCATGTCCACGACCGGTCCCAGGAGTTCTTCTACGTCCTCGAAGGCGAGCTGGACCTGCTGTGCTTCGAGCCGGTCGAGCGCACCGCGGACACCTGGCACCACTGGGAGTCCCCCAAGGGCGACCGGGTCGTCCGCGTCGGCGAAGGCAGCTGCATGTTCGTGCCGCCCGGCACCCCGCACGCGTTCCGCAACGCCACGGACAAGCCCACGAAGATGCTCTTCCAGAGCTATCCCTCGCCCGAACACGAGGCCTACTTCGAGGAGATCGCCGAGATCTGGTCGCGCGGCGGCCCGGTGGACCCCGCGGCCGTGGAGGCGATGCGCCGCCGCTACGACGTCGACCAGATCACGCCGCTGCGCTTCGAGCCGCCGCCGACCGCCGCCGCGCCCGGCCGGGACCCGCAGCCGCACTCGCACACGCATACGCACCCGCACCCGCAGCGGAACGAGAGGTGACCGCGATGGAACCCATCCCGCTCGTCCACGCGAGCCTCGGGGAGCAGGAACTGGCCGCCGTGGCCGAGGTGTTCGCCTCCGGCTGGCCGGCCGGACAGGGCCCCCGGGGCAAGGCCCTCGAAGCCCGGCTGGCCGACCGCTACGGCGTCGGCGACGCCGTAGCGATGTGCAACGCCGGCGCCGCGCTCCATGTCTCCCTGCTCGCGCTCGGCGTCAAGCCGGGCGACGAGGTGATCGTCGCCGACTACGGCTTCCCGGCGCCCGCCCACGCCGTGCGCTACCTCGACGCGGTCCCCGTCTGCGCCGATGTGCGCGCCGACACCGGAACCGTCGACCCGCAGGCCGTGGCCGACCTCGTCACCGCGCGCACCGTCGGGGTGATCGCGGTGGACACGGTCGGCATCCCCGCCGACTACGTGGAACTGCAGCGCGTCGCCGACCGCCACGGCCTGTTCCTCATCGAGGACGCCGCCTGCGCCGTCGGCGCGAAATACCAGGGCCGCGAGGCGGGCGCACTCGCCGAGGTGGGCGTCCTGTCCTTCCACGGGCGCAAGGGCGCCAGCAGCGGCGAGGGCGGTGCGCTGCTCGCCGCGGACCCGAAGATCGGCGCGGAAGCACGGCTGTACGCCTCCTTCGGCATCGGCAGCATCTTCGACCTGGGCCAGGTCGTCGGCCTGCCCATCCCGGAGTTCACCCGGATCGGCCACAACTACAAGCTGTCCGACATCGCCGCGGCGATCCTCCAGGTGCAGCTGGCCCGGATCGAGGAGCTGCTGGCCCGCCGCGAGGCCGTCGCCGCACAGTACGCCGAGCTCCTCGCCGACGAGGAGCTGCTGACGGTGCCTCATGTCCCGGAGGACCGCACCCACGCCTGGCAGACCTACATGGTGACGCTGGACCCGCGCGTGGACCGCGCGGCCGTCGCCACGGAACTGCGCGCCCAGGGCATCGGCTGCGGACACGGCACGTTCGCGACCCACCTCCAGCCCGTGTTCGAGTCGAAGCACACCTGCCCGGTCTCGGCGGAGCTCTTCCGGCGCCACCTCGCCATCCCCATGCACGCGGAACTCAAGGCCGGCCAGGTCGAACGGGTCGCCCACGCCCTGCGCGGCGCGGTCCGCACCCACGCGGCGTCCACCCGGAGCCCAGGAGGGGCAGCATGACGGACCACCGGCCGACTCCGGACAAGGTACTGCGGCTGATCAACGGCTACTGGGCCACCGGCGTCGTCGGCGCCGCGGCCGCCCACTCGCTCTTCACCCACCTCGAAGACGGCGCGGGCACCGCCGCGGAGCTCGCCGACCGCGCCG
This sequence comes from Streptomyces sp. NPDC001858, assembly GCF_053594615.1. NCBI lineage: Bacteria > Bacillati > Actinomycetota > Actinomycetes > Kitasatosporales > Streptomycetaceae > Streptomyces > Streptomyces sp. NPDC001858. Next base: position 88,526 of record NZ_JBSFEV010000012.1, on the reverse strand, counting down.
GGATCGCCGAACGCGGCGCGCAGACCCTCCTCGACGGCCTCGTCAGCGTCGGCCTGGTCGAACTGCACCAGGGCCGCTACCGCAACACGCCCGAGGCATCCGCCTACCTGGTCGACGGCAGGCCCACCTCGCTGAGCGCGTTCGCCCGGCTGAAGCTCAAGCACATGGCCGGCCTGGCCGACCTGCCCGACGTGGTCCGCGCCGGCGGGCCGGTGCGCGACGCGGTGGTCGAGGTCGCCGAGAACCCGCACTGGGAGGAGATCGTCACGGCCATCGCCGCCCAGTCGGTGCCCGCCGCCACCATCGCCGCCGAGGTGCTCGGGCTGGCCGAGGCCGGTGCGGTCTCCATCCTCGACGTGGGCGGCGGCTCGGGCGTCTACTCGGCCGTCTGGCTGGAGGCCAACCCGGCCGCCCGCGCCACCCAGCTCGACTGGGAGCGGATCAACGCCATCGCCCGCCGACTGCTCGCCGAACGCGGCCTCGCCGACCGGTTCACCACGATCGCCGGCGACTTCCACACCACCGACTTCGGCACCGCGCGCTACGACATCGCCCTCTACTCCCACATCGCCCACCAGGAGGGGCCGCAGGACAACGTCGAGGTCTTCACCCGCCTGCGCAGCGCGCTCAAGCCCGGCGGCGCCCTGGTGGTCTGCGACTACGTCGTCGACGACGACCGCGGCGGTCCCGCCTTCCCGCTGATGTTCGCCGCGGAAATGCTGCTCAAGAGCAAGCAGGGCGCCACCTGGCGGCGGTCCGACTACCACGACTGGCTCGTCAAGGCCGGTTTCACGGACGTCTCGTTCCACTCCGCGCCGCCCGCCACCTTGGTCATCGCCCGCTGAGCGGCGCGCCCCCACCACCGTAAGGAGACAGCCCGATGAAGGGCTCTGCGGCCTATCGATCGATCCAGAAGCGCGGTCTGCACATCGGCCTGCTGCCGGCCATGGCCGCGGCCGTCAACGCGACGACGCCGATCACCCTCGACCACGACCTCGACGTCCTGCCCGAGGTGGGCAGGCACCTGACGGTCGCCCGCCTCGCCGAACTCGTCGACGACCTCGCGGCCCGCCTCTGGGCCGCCGGAGTGCGCCCGGACGAACACGTCGTGCTCCACAAGCGGCCCAACGCCGACGTCTGGGTGCTGGCCTGTGCCGCGTCCCGGATCGGCGCCGTGCCCGTGCTGCTCTCGCCCAGCCTGGACGCGGTCACGGTCGGCGCGCTGCTCCAGCGGGTCGACCGGCCGAACCTGCTCACCGACGCCCACAAGGTCGACGTGCTCGCCGAGCTGCCGCTGGCGCAGCTCACCCGGCAGGTGATCCTCGTGGCCGGTGAGCGGCCGGGCACCGTGTCGCTGGGCACGCTGGCCGGGTCGCCGCCGGTGCAGCCCGTGGTGCGGCCCATCGACGAGGCCGCCGTGATCACCCACACCTCCGGCACCACCGGGGTGCCCAAGCTGGTCGTGCACACACCCCGCACCCAGGGCATACGGCTCAAGCCGCAGTGGCGGCTGCTCTCCCTCATGCGGCAGCGGGAGAACGTCGCGATCCACATCCCCTTCGTGCACTCCCGCAACGTCGCGGCGATGGCCCTGGCCCTCCTCAAGGAGATGCCGGTGCTGCTCATGAACGAGTCGGACCCCGACCCGGTCGCCGAACTGCTCATCGCCCACCGGCCCGGGCTCATCGAGGCGCTGCCCAACTCGCTGATGGCCTGGGAGGGCCTGGCCGCGGACCCGCGCCGGCCGTTCGCCTCGGTCAAGTACTTCAGCAGCACCTTCGACGCGATCCACCCCAGGACCATGAGCCGGCTGCTCAAGTCGTCCGAGCGGCGGGGCGCGCTGTTCTTCCAGATCTACGGGCAGAGCGAGGTCGGACCCGCCGTCGGCCGCGCCTACCTCCGCCACTCCGCGCACAAGGCCAACGGCCGCTGCGTCGGCTGGCCGATGCCCCTCGGCTCGGCGAAGGTCCGGGTCGTCGGCCGCGACGGAAAGCGGCCGACGGAGCAGAACCCCGGCCGCATCCAGGTCGCGTGGCCCGGCCTCGCCAAGACCTACTTCGGCGAGCAGGAGCGCTACGACGACAACCGGGACGGCGACTGGTGGGGCACCGGGGACGTCGGCTACTTCACCCGCTTCGGCTGTCTGCACATGCTCGACCGCGAGGTCGACATGATCCCCGGGGTCCGCAGCTCCCTGGAGGTCGAGGACCTGGTCCTCGCCGAACTGCCGGAACTCAGCGAGCTGGTGGTGGTCCACGGACCCCGAGCCGAGGCCGTCCCCGTCGTCTGCACCCACGGCGACCGACCGCTGGACCTGGACCGCTGGCGCGCGGCCGTCGCCGCGTTCCCCCAACTGGCCGCCCCGGTGCAGATCCCCGAGGCCGAACTGCCCCGCACCGGCACCCTCAAGGTCCAACGCCTCGCGCTGGCCGACCGGCTCAAGGACCTGAGCAGCAAGGCAAACAGGAACAGAGACTGAACTCTTGGAGCAATGATGTCGGAAACAGTCGCCGTCGATGTGGCGAGTGTCTACTCGGCCATGGAAAAGGCAGCCGGCCTGCTGGACGTGACCGCTTCACGTGACGTCGTATGGCCCATTCTCTCCGCGTTCGAGGACGAACTCGCCCAGGCCGTGATCGCTTTCAGGGTGGCCACCAACGCACAGCACGAAGGAGATTTCGACGGTCGCTTCACCCTTCCCAAGGAAGTCGACCCGTACGCCGTCGCCCTGTCGAAAGGCCTGCTCGAAAAGACGGACCACCCGGTCGGCGACCTGCTCTCCGACCTTGCGCGGCTCTGCCCGATCGACAGCTTCGGCATCGACTTCGGAGTCGTCACCGGATTCAAGAAGATCTGGCTGTACTTTCCGGCGGGCGAACACGAGACCCTGGCCCGGCTCACCTCGCTGCCGTCGCTGCCGAGGAGCGTGGCCGAGAACATCGACTTCTTCACCCGATACGGAATGGCCGACAAGGTGGACGTCATCGGGATCGACTACCGCAGCCGCACGATGAACGCCTATCTCGCGGCGCCCCCGGAATGCTTCGAGCGGGACACCGTCCTGGCGATGCACCGCGAACTGGGACTGCCGAATCCGAGCGAGCAGATGTTCGCCTTCTGCGAGAAGTCGTTCGGTCTCTACACCACCCATGACTGGGACTCCAAGGAGATCCAGCGGATTTCCTACGGTGTGAAGACGGACCAGCCCATGGCTTACTTCGCCCGACTCGGCACCAAGATCGAGCACTTCGTGAAGAACGTTCCGTACGGCGGCGACGACCCCAAGATGGTCTACGCCGCCGTGACGTCCGGCGGCGAGGAGTACTACAAACTCCAGTCGTACTACCGCTGGCGCTCCGTCAGTCGCCTGAACGCCGCGTACATCGCCGCCCGCGACAAGGAATCCGCCTGATGAGCCGGCTGGACGAGGACCGCCCGGCGTTCCGATTCAGCCGTATGGAGAGCCTCCTTCGAGGACGCCCGCTGCGCCGCCTGACCGTGGACGGCGTCGACGCCGTATTCGTCCGGGATCCGGTTCTGGTCCGACGGATACTGGCCGGCGAGAGCAGGAACTACGGAAAGGGCGAACTCTTCCGGAAGGCCAGAAACCTCAGCAGGGTGGGCATGCTCTCGGAGGACGAGACCATGCACCGCCACTACCGGCGGCTGGCCCATCCCTACCTGCGGTCGACGAAGGTCGACGAATACGTTCCCACCATGCGGCGCATCGTCCGTGACGCCGTCTCCACCTGGCGCGCCGGGGACACCGTCGACGTCCAGGCCGAGATGTGCCGCATCACCTGTGCGATAGCCGTCGGCACACTGCTGACGGGACTGCCGCCCGACACGACGCGGGCGCTGAGCGAGCGCCTTTCGCGGCTGGCCTGGGAAATGATCAGGAAGCCGTTGTACGGGCGATCGGCGGCCCGCGCGGCCCTGCCGGGCGCGTCCCGACGACTGGCCCAGGCACGCCGGGAATTCCGCGAACTCCTCGCGACCTGCATCGCCGATCTGCTCGACTCTCCCGAATCGACGGTCGGCTATCTCTCGGCGCTCCTGGCGGACTCCGACGAGAAGGGCGACCGCGTCCTGACGGTCGAGGAGGTGTGCGAAGAGGCCGTCATGATGCTGACCGCGGCCACGGTCACCACGGCTTCCGTCCTGTCCTGGGCGCTGTACGTGCTCTCCGGGAACGCGGTGTCCGAGGAAAGGCTCCTCAAGGACCTGACGCAGCGGCGAAGCGGAAGCGCCGGCCACGACCACGACCACGACGCGCCCGGTTACACGCTCCGGTTCCTGATGGAGATCCTGCGTCTCTATCCGCCGGTGTGGATCTCCTGCCGCAAGACGCTCTCCGACGTGACGCTCGGAGACAGTCCGCTCCCCGCGGGCACCAACGTGGTGTTCAGCTCCTACCTCCTGCACCGGGACCCCGAGCACTATCCGGATCCGCACCGGTTCGATCCCGACCGCTGGCTCACCGCCCGGCCCGGCAGGGACGGCGCCTCCTACATTCCCTTCGGCATCGGCTCGAAGGGGTGCATCGGGGAGCCGTTCGCCTGGCAGGAACTCGAAGTCGTCCTCGACGTGGTGACGCAGGAATGGAAGCTGGGCACCGAGCCGGACCGCCCGGTCCGCACGGCCCCGGAGACCACCCTTCATCCACGCCGCCTGCTCATGATCCCCCGACCGCGGTGACCGCCGTTTCCTGATAGGGGAGTTGACTGCTGTGACTCTGTCGACCTCGGCGGAGGGGGTGTCAAGAGACCGCCGGGCGCGGTCCGTCGGCATCGGTCACGCCCACGCCAAAGCCATACTGCTCGGGGAGCATGCCGTCGTGTACGGGGCTCCGGCGCTCGCCCTGCCCGTCCCGCAGCTGACGGTCACGGCGACCGCCCGCCGCGCCCGCGGCGGGAGCGACGGACCGGGCGAGGTGTCCTTCACGACGACCGGTTCCCCGTCGCGGCCGATGGTGACCCAGGGCTCCGACGCCCTTCGCCTGCTGATCGGCGAGTTCGCCGCGACCATGGGCGCGGCGGACGGCCCGCATGTCGACGTCGTCGTCGACGGCGGGATCCCGCCCGGCCGGGGGCTCGGCTCCAGCGCGGCCTGTGCGCACGCCGTCGTCCAGGCCCTCGCCGACCTCCACGGCCGCGACCTCACGCAGAGCGAGACGTTCGCCCTGGTGCAGACCGCCGAGAACGTCGCGCACGGCCGCTCCAGCGGCGTCGACGCACGGGCCGTCGGCGCGTCCGCCCCGCTGCTGTTCCAGCGGGGCGAGGCCCAGGAGCTGAACATCGGCTGCCACGGCCTGTTCGTCATCGCCGACAGCGGAGTCGTCGGCCGCACCAAGGACGCGGTCGAGCTGCTGCGCGAAGGCTTCGAGCAGCACGCCGGAGCGAAGGAACGGTTCGTGCACCGTGCGGCGCGGCTGACCGAACGGGCCCGGCACGCCCTCGCCGACGGCCGGCCGGAGGATCTCGGTTCCCGGCTGACGGACTACCACGATCTGCTGCGGGCGGCCGGACTCAGCACCCACCGCGTCGACGCCCTCGTGGAAGCCGCGCTCACGGCGGGCAGCCTCGGCGCCAAGATCACCGGCGGCGGCCTGGGCGGCTGTGCCATCGCCCTGACCCGACCGGAGCAGGCCGACGACGTCGTCCGGCAGCTGCACGCGGCCGGCGCCGTGCAGACCTGGACGGTCCCGCTGAGAGGGCGTGCCCAGGATGCGCGCTGACCGCCCGGCCACCCTCGTCCATGCGCCCGAACCGGGCACGACCGGCCGGGCCACCGCCGTCGCGCACCCGAACATCGCCTTGATCAAGTACTGGGGCAAGCGCGACGAACACCTGGTCCTGCCCCGCGTCGACAGCCTCTCCATGACCCTGGACGTCTTCCCGACGACCACCCGCGTCCGCCTCGCCCCCGAGGCCCCGCACGACACGGTGACCCTCGACGGCCGGCCCGCCGAGGGCGAGGCGCTGCGCCGCGTCGTCGCCTTCCTGGACCTGGTGCGCGAACGGGCCGGGAGCGCGGCGCGGGCCGTCGTCGACAGCGAGAACACCGTCCCCACCGGGGCGGGCCTCGCCTCGTCCGCGAGCGGCTTCGCCGCCCTCGCCCTCGCCGCGTCGGCCGGCTACGGGCTCGATCTCGACGCCACCGCCCTGTCGCGGCTCGCCCGGCGCGGCTCCGGGTCGGCGTCCCGGTCGGTCTTCGGCGGCTTCGCGGTGTGGCACGCGGGCCCGGACCGCGCCGCCGCGGCGGAGGCCGACCGCGGCTCCCACGCCGAGCCCGTGCCCGTGGGGGACCTGGACCCGGCACTGGTCGTCGCCGTGGTCGACGCGGGCCCCAAGACCGTGTCCAGCCGGACCGCCATGCGCCGGACCGTCGACACCTCGCCGCTGTACGAGCCATGGGCCGTCTCCAGCGCGGACGACCTGACCGAGATGCGGGCGGCACTGCTCGCCGGCGACCTCGAAGCCGTCGGCGAGATCGCGGAGCGCAATGCGCTCGGCATGCACGCGACCATGCTCGCGGCCCGCCCGGCCGTGCGCTATCTGTCGCCGGCCACGCTCACCGTCCTCGACACCGTGCTCGGGCTCCGCCGGGACGGCGTCCCGGCCTACGCCACCATGGACGCCGGACCCAACGTCAAGGTGCTGTGCCGCCGGGCGGACGCCGACCGGGTCGCCGAGACCGTCCGCGAGGCCGTCCGCGAGGCCGTCCCGGACGGCGCGGTGCTCGTCGCCGGGCCGGGGCCGGGCGCCCGCCTGCTGCCCGGAGCCGGCCGATGACCCGTCGGCGAACCGTCGTCCGCCATGCGCCGGGCAAGCTGTTCGTCCTCGGCGAGTACGCCGTGGTCGAGCCCGGCAACCAGGCGGTCCTCGTCGCGGTCGACCGCCGCGTCACCGTCACCGTGACCCGTCCCGCCGGGCCGGGCGTCGAGCTCTCCTCCGACCTCGGCCCGCGCGGCGAGCGCCGGCGCTGGCGGGACGGCCGGCTCGTCCCGTACGGGGCCGACGGCGAGCGGGACGGGCACGCGGGGCTCGCCCATGTGACGTCCGCGATCGAGACCGTGGCCCGGCTGCTCGCCGAACGCGACCTGCCCGCACCGGAGTTCGGCGTCTCGGTCGAGAGCGGCCTGCACGACGACGGCGCCAAGTACGGCCTCGGCTCCAGCGGCGCGGTGACCGCGGCGACCGTGGCCGCCGTCGCCGCGTTCTGCGGGCTCACCCTCTCCGAGGAGGAGCGGTTCCGGCTGGCCCTGCTCGCCACCGCCGAGATCGACCCCAAAGGCTCCGGCGGCGACCTCGCCGCCAGCACCTGGGGCGGCTGGATCGCCTACCGCTCGCCCGACCGGGCCGCCGCAGCGGCTCTCGCCCGCACCCGCGGTGTCACGGAGGCGCTGCGCGCTCCCTGGCCCGGGTTCGCCGTACGGCGCCTGCCCGCGCCCGAGGGCCTCGCGCTGGAGGTCGGCTGGACCGGAACCCCCGCTTCCACCACGGCCCTGGTGGCCGAGCTGCACCGGCGGCCCTGGCGCGGCACCGCCGCCCACCGAAGGTTCGTGTCCGCCACCGCCGACGCTGTGCGCACGGCGATCGCCGCACTGGAGCGGGGCGACGGCCCCGGGCTGCTGGAGCAGATCCGCCGGGCCCGGCAGGAGTTGGCCCTACTGGACGACGAGGTCGCCCTGGGCGTCTTCACACCCCGGCTGACGGCGCTGTGCGAGGCCGCCGAAGCCCTCGGGGGCGCGGCCAAGCCCTCCGGGGCGGGCGGCGGCGACTGCGGCATCGCGCTGCTGGACGCCGCGGCCCCGCAGGACATCGCCCGACTGCGCGAACGGTGGGCCTCGGTCGGGGTGAAGCCCCTGCCGATCCGTCCCGCCGCGGAAGGGACCGCGGCAGGGAACGCGGAAGGAAACGAGGAATGATCGCTCAACGCAAGGACGACCACGTCCGGCTCGCTGTCGAGCAACAGCAACAGCAACAGCAACAGCAGCACCTTCAGCATCAGCAACAGCCCGGCGGACACAACCAGTTCGACGACGTGTCCTTCGTCCACCACGCCCTGGCCGGCATCGACCGGCCGGACGTCTCCCTGGCCACCGCGTTCGCCGGCCTCTCCTGGCCCGTGCCGCTGTACATCAACGCGATGACCGGCGGCAGCGCGCGCACCGGAGTCATCAACCGGGACCTGGCCGTCGCCGCCCGCGAGACCGGCGTGCCCATCGCGTCCGGGTCCATGAGCGCCTACTTCAAGGACCCGGACTGCGCCGACACGTTCGCCGTGCTGCGCAAGGAGAACCCGGACGGGTTCGTCATCGCCAACGTCAACGCGACCGCCTCCGTCGACCGGGCGCGCCGGGCCGTCGACCTGATCCGGGCCGACGCCCTGCAGATCCACGTCAACACCGTGCAGGAGACGGTGATGCCGGAGGGCGACCGGTCGTTCTCGTCCTGGGTCCCGCAGATCGAGAAGATCGCGGCCGGCGTCGACGTCCCCGTGATCGTCAAGGAGGTCGGCTTCGGGCTCAGCCGGGAGACCGTCCGGCTGCTGGCGAGCCTGGGCGTGCGGGTCGCCGACCTCGGCGGCCGGGGCGGCACCGACTTCGCCCGGATCGAGAACGGCCGGCGCGAACTCGCCGACTGCGCCCACCTCATCGGCTGGGGACAGTCCACCGCCGCCTGCCTCCTCGACGCGCAGGACGCCCCGATTCCCGTCCTCGCCTCCGGCGGCGTGCGCAACCCGCTCGACGTGGCCCGCGCCCTGGCGCTCGGCGCGTCCGGCGTCGGCGTCTCCGGCGTCTTCCTGCGCACGCTCCTCGACGACGGGGTGGCGGCGCTGATCGCGCGGATCACGACCTGGCTCGACCAACTCGCCGCCCTCCTCACCCTGCTCGGCGCGCCCACCCCCGCCGCCCTGACGCAGCGCGAGCTGCTGATCCACGGCGAGCTCCGCGAGTTCTGCGCCGACCGGGGCATCGACACCCGGCCGTTCGCCCGCCGCTCCGGCGGCCTCGACGTCCCCCACCAGCTGACGGGAAGCACACGATGACCGACAACGCGATCGCCGGGGTTCCGATGCGGTGGGTGGGCCCCGTGCGCATCTCGGGGAACGTCGCCGACACCGAGACCATGGTCCCGATCGCCACCTACGAGTCGCCGCTGTGGCCCTCCGTCGGCCGGGGCGCGAAGGTCTCGATGCGCGCCGAGCGGGGCATCGTCGCCACCCTCGTCGACGAGCGGATGACCCGATCGGTGCTGGTGGAGGCGGTGGACGCGCAGACCGCGCTGACGGCGGCGCGGACCATGGACGCCCGCCTCGGCGAGCTGCGCGAGGTGGTGCGCAGCTGCAGCCGGTTCGCCGAACTGATCGGCATCCGCCACGAGATAAACGCCAATCTGCTGTTCATCCGCTTCGAGTTCAGCACCGGCGACGCCTCCGGCCACAACATGGCCACGCTCGCCTCCGACGTGCTGCTCGGGCACCTGCTGGAGACGATTCCCGGCATCTCCTACGGATCGATCTCCGGGAACTACTGCACGGACAAGAAGGCGACCGCGATCAACGGCATCCTCGGCCGCGGCAAGAACGTCGTCACCGAACTGCTGGTGCCGCGCGACGTCGTCGAGGACGTCCTGCACACCACGGCCGCCCGGATCGTCGAGCTGAACATCCGCAAGAACCTGCTCGGCACGCTGCTCGCCGGCGGCATCCGCTCGGCGAACGCCCACTTCGCGAACATGCTGCTCGGTTTCTATCTGGCCACCGGCCAGGACGCGGCCAACATCGTCGAGGGCTCCCAGGGCGTGGTCCTGGCCGAGGACCGCGACGGAGACCTCTACTTCGCCTGCACGCTGCCCAACCTGATCGTGGGCACCGTCGGCAACGGCAAGGGGCTCGGCTTCGTGGAGGCGAACCTGACCCGGCTCGGCTGCCGGGCCGAGCGCGCCCCCGGCGAGAACGCGCGCCGGCTCGCCGTCATCGCGGCGGCGACCGTGCTGTGCGGTGAGCTCTCCCTCCTGGCCGCCCAGACCAATCCCGGCGAACTGATGCGCGCACACGTCCGGTTGGAACGCGACGACAACACGGCAAAGGCTGGTGTCTAGGGAAATGATCAATGATCCGGCGAGCGAGTCCGCCATCGGAATCCACGATCTGTCGTTCGCGACAACGGAGTTCGTCCTGCCGCACACGGCCCTCGCCGGGCACAACGGCACCGACATCGGCAAGTACCACCACGGCATCGGCCAGCGGTCGATGAGCGTGCCCGCCGCCGACGAGGACATCGTGACCCTGGGCGCCGCCGCGGCCGCGCCCGTCATCGAGCGGCACGGCAGCGACGGGATCCGCACGGTCATCTTCGCGACGGAGTCCTCGATCGACCAGGCGAAGTCGGCCGGCGTCTACGTCCACTCACTGCTCGGACTGCCCTCGGCCACGCGGGTCGTCGAGGTCAAGCAGGCCTGCTACGGGGCGACGGCCGCCCTGCAGTTCGCCGTCGGACTGGTGCGTCGCGACCCGGCCCAGCGGGTCCTGGTGATCGCGAGCGACGTCTCCAAGTACGACCTGGACAGCCCGGGCGAGGCCACCCAGGGCGCCGCCGCCGTGGCCATGCTGATCGCCGCCGATCCCGCGCTGGTGCGCATCGAGGAGCCCTCGGGCGTGTTCACCGCCGACGTCATGGACTTCTGGCGGCCGAACTACCGCGAGACCGCCCTGGTCGACGGACAGGAGTCCATCGGCGCCTATCTGCTGGCGGTCGAGGGCAGCTGGAAGGACTACACCGAGCAGGGCGGCCGCGCACTCGACGAGTTCGCCGCGTTCTGCTACCACCAGCCGTTCACCAAGATGGCCTACAAGGCCCACCGGCAGCTGCTCAACACCTGCGGGCACGACATCGACGAGGAGCGCGTCGCCCGGGACCTCGGGGCGACCACGGCCTACAACAACGTCGTGGGCAACAGCTACACCGCCTCGATGTACCTGGCCCTCGCCGCGTTGCTCGACCACGCGGACGACCTGACCGGCCGGGCCGTCGGCTTCCTCAGCTACGGCTCCGGCAGCGTCGCCGAGTTCTTCGCCGGCGTCGTCGTCCCCGGCTACCGGGACCGGCTGCGCACCAAGGCGCACCGCGAGGCGATCGACCGGCGCGAGCCCGTCGACCACGCCCGCTACCGCGCGCTGCACGAGTACGCCCTCCCGGCCGACGGCGGCGACCACCGCACCCCGGCCGAGACCACCGGCCCTTTCCGGCTGGCGGCGCTGCGCGGCCACAAGCGCATCTACGAGGCGACGGGCAGGACGCGCTGAGCGCTCCGCCTGGAAGTGCCGCGATGCGCCGTGGTTCCGCTGCGGCGCCGTCGTGGCTGGTCGCGCCCGCGCGGCGGAGCCGCATATGTGCGCGCCCCGCGCCCCTGAAGGGGCGAATGCCGGACCATCCAAGACGATCTGAGGGGAAGACGGGCGCATGAGCGGAGTCGGGATCCTCGGCACGGGTGCCCATGTGCCGGACCGAGTTGTCTCCAATGACGAGGCCGGAGCGGCGGCGGGGGTCGACGACGCCTGGATCGTCCGCAAGACCGCGATCCGGCGCCGCCGCTGGGCCGCCCCCGAGCAGGCCACCTCGGACCTCGCCGCGGCCGCCGGGCGGGCCGCGCTGCGGTCGGCCGGCATCACCGCCGACCGGCTGTCCGTGATCGTCGTCGCCACCTCCACGCCCGACCGGCCGCAGCCGCCCACCGCCGCCTATGTGCAGCACCTGCTCGGCGCGGTCGACGCGGCCGCGTTCGACGTCAACGCCGTGTGCTCCGGCGAGGTGTTCGCGCTCACCGCGGCGGAGGGGATCCTCACCCGGCGGGGCGGCTACGCGCTGGTCATCGGCGCGGACGTCTACTCGCGCATCCTGAACCCGGCCGACCGCAGAACGGTCGTCCTGTTCGGCGACGGCGCCGGGGCGATGGTCCTGGGCCTGGACCGCGGAGCACGCATCCGCAATCTCGCCGCGCACACCTTCGGCGAGTCGGCGGGCCTGATCGAGGTCCCCGCCGGCGGCAGCCGGCTGCCCGTCGACCAGGCCGCCCTGGACGCCGGCCTGCAGTACTTCACGATGGACGGCCGGGCGGTGCGCGGCTTCGTCGAGGACCGTCTGCCGCTGCTGACCAAGCAGTTCCTCCACGAGAGCGGCGTCGGCCCCGACGACCTCGACCACTTCGTCCCGCACCAGGCCAACGGCGTCATGCTGGACGCCGTCTTCGCGCAACTGGCCCTGCCCAGGGCCACCATGCACCTCACGCTGACCGACTACGGCAACACCGGAGCCGCCTCCATCCCGATCACCCTGGCCGAAGCCGCCCGCGCCGGAGCCTTCCGGCCCGGTGACCTGATCCTGCTGGCCGGTTTCGGCGGAGGCATGGCGGCGGCGTTCGCGCTGGTCGAGTGGTGAAGACATCGGCAGAAACAGGAACCATGACAGCGAGACACTGCACCGTGGGCCTGATCGGCAGCGGCCCGCGCGGGCTGTCGGTGCTCGAACGGCTCTGCGCCAACGCCCGCTCGCAACCGTCGGGCAGCACGGTCCACGTCCATGTCGTCGACCCCTACCCGCCCGGCTCCGGCAAGGTGTGGCGCACCGACCAGTCCCGCCGGCTGCTCATGAACACCGTGGCCGGACAGATATCGGTGTTCACCGATTCCTCCGTGGACCTCGACGGCCCGCTGGAACCCGGACCGAGCCTGTACGAGTGGGCCGCGGAGCTCCTCGCGGGCCGGTACGGCGACGGCGTCGCGGCCCACGTCCGCGCGGAAGCCCGCGCGCTGGGACCCGACACCTACCCGACCCGCGCGTTCTACGGCCACTACCTGCAATGGGCGTATCGACGCATCGTCGAGGGCGCGCCCGCCGGGCTGACGGTCACCGCGCACGCCGCCCTCGCCACAGCACTCGACGACGACCCGGACACCGACCCGGGCACCGACCCCGACGCCGATCCCGACGCCGAGGGCGGAGCCCTTCAACGGGTGGTGCTCGACGACGGGACCGTGCTCGCGGGCCTGCACGCGGTGATCCTGTGCCAAGGCCACCTGCCCGCCCGCGCGAGCGCCGCCGAGCGGGAGTTCGCCTCCCGGGCCCGGCGGGCCGGGCTGGTCCACATCGCGCCGGCCAACCCGGCGGACGTCGACCTGGACGTGCTGCCCCCGGGCGGCACGGTGCTGCTGCGCGGGCTCGGGCTGAACTTCTTCGACCACATGGCCGAGCTCACCGTCGGCCGCGGCGGCTCCTTCTCGCGGACCGCCGGACGACTCGTCTACCACCCCTGCGGGCAGGAGCCGCACCTCTACGCCGGGTCCCGGCGCGGCGTCCCGTACCAGGCCCGGGGCGACAACGAGAAGGGCCCGCACGGCCGGCACGAGCCGCTGCTGCTCACCGCCGACCGCATCGCGCGGCTGCGCCGCACCCACGAACGCTCCGGCCTCGACTTCCGGACCGAGCTGTGGCCGCTGATCTCCCGGGAGGTCGAGGCCGTCTACTACCGGACGCTCTTCGCCTCCCGCGGACACCTGGCCAGGGCCGAGCAGCTCCAGGCGGACTTCCTGGCCGCCGGACCGGGGGAGCGGGAGCGCACGGCGGTCCTCGCGGCGTACGGCATCGGCGAGAAGTACCGCTGGGACTGGGAGCTGATCGCCCGCCCGTACCGGGACCGGGAGTTCACCGGCCCGCGGGACTTCACCGACTGGCTGCTCGACCATCTGCGCAAGGACGTCTCGGAAGCGAGGTGCGGCAACGTCGGCGGGCCGCTCAAGGCCGCCCTCGACGTCCTGCGGGACCTGCGCAACGAGGTCCGTCTCGCGGTCGACCACGGCGGCCTGCACGGCGACTCGCACCGCGCCGACCTGGACGACTGGTACACCCCGCTCAACGCGTTCCTGTCGATCGGACCGCCCGCGCAGCGCGTCGAGGAGATGACCGCCCTGATCGAGGCCGGTGTGCTGAACGTCGTCGGACCGGGCCTGCGGGTGACGGTCGACGGCGCCGGGTACACCGCCGGTTCGCCGCTGGTGCCCGGCTCCGGGATACGGGTGGACGCACTGGTCGAGGCCCGGCTGCCCGACATCACCCTGCGCCGGACGGACGATCCGCTGCTGCGCCGGCTGCTGGCCACCGGGCAGTGCACCGCCTACCGCATCCCCACGCGCGCCGCCGAACCGTACGAGAGCGACGGACTGGCCGTCACCGGGCGGCCGTTCCGGCTGATCGACGCGCGGGGACGGGCGCATCCGCGGCGCTTCGCCTTCGGCGTGCCCACCGAGTCGGTGCACTGGGTCACGGCCGCCGGCATCCGACCCGGCGTCAACTCGGTGACGCTCACCGACTCCGACGCCCTCGCCCGCGCGGCCCTCGCCCGCGGCGGCGAACAGCAGGCCCACACCCGAAAAGGACTCAGCCATGCCCACTGACAGCAGTAGCGGCAGCGGCTTCACCGCGGACCCCGGTCTGCTGTCGCCGGTCTGGGCGGCCACCCCGGTCGTGGCCGCGGTGTCCGACGGGGCGTGGCTGCAGGCCATGCTGGACGCCGAGGCCGCGCTGAGCCGGGCGCAGGCCCGACTCGGCACGGTGCCGAAGGCCGCCGCCCAGGTGATCACCGAGGCCGCGCGGGCCGACCGGCTCGACCTGGTCGCGCTGGCCCGCCAGGCGCGCGAGTCCGCCAACCCGGTGGTGGCGCTGGTGCGGGAGTTCACCTCGCTGGTCGCGGACCGGGACCCGGTCGCGGCCCGCCAGGTGCACCGGGGTTCGACCAGCCAGGACATCCTCGACACGGCGACCGTCCTGGTCGTCGGGCGGGCGGTGCGGTTGATCCGCGCCGACCTCGAACGCGTCGAGGAGGCGCTGGCCGGGCTCGCCCGGGAGCACCGGGACACGCTGATCGCGGGCCGGACCCTCGCCCTGCACGCGGTGCCCACGACCTTCGGGCTCAAGGCGGCGGGCTGGCGGCATCTCGTCCTGGACGCGGTGCGCAGGCTCGACGCACTGAGCGCCGAGGGGCTGCCCGTCCAACTCGGCGGCGCGGCCGGCACCCTGGCCGGCTACCTCGCCCACGCGCCGGAAGCCGATCCGGCGCTCTACGTCGAGGAGTTGACGGACGCCTTCGCGGCCGAACTGGGGCTGTCCGCCCCGCTCCTGCCGTGGCATGTGCTGCGCACGCCCGTGGTGGACACGGCCCTCGCCGCCGCGTTCCTGTGCGGAGCCCTCGGCAAGATCGCCGTCGACGTGCTGTCCCTGACCCGCACCGAGGTCGCCGAGGTGCACGAGCCGGCGCCCGACGGCCGCGGGGCGTCCTCGGCGATGCCGCACAAGCGCAACCCCGTGCTGGCCACGGCCATCCGATCCGCCGCGTTGCAGGCGCCGCAGCTCGCCGCGACGGTGCTGGGCTGTCTGCCGAGCGAGGACGAGCGGTCCGCGGGCGCCTGGCACGCCGAGTGGGAGCCCCTGCGCGCCCTGTTGCGGCTGGCCGGCGGTGCGGCGCACCAGGCGGCCGAACTCGTCTCCCAGCTGTCGGTGGATCCGGGGCGCATGCGTGCCAACGCACGGATCACCGGGGGACAGATCGTCTCCGAGCGCATCGCCGTCGTGCTCGCCCCGCTGCTCGGCAAGGCGCAGGCGCGCGACCTGCTGAACGAGGCGTCCGCCCGCTCGGCGCGCACCGGCGAGCCGTTGGCCGAGGTCCTGCGGCAGGACAGCCGGGCGTCGGCGGTCCTCGCCGACGCCCGGCTGTCCGATCTGTTCGAACCCGAGGCCTACACGGGCGCCGCGGGCCCGCTGACCGACCGCGCGCTGTCGCGTCCGCTGCCTGTCAGGGGCTGGCGCTGAGCGCTGAGCGCTGCGCTGGAAGTGCCGCGATGCGCCGTCGTGCCCGCTGCGGCGCCGTCGTGGCTGGTCGCGCAGTTCCCCGCGCCCCTTCAGGGCGCTGCCGTACCGCAGCTGACTTCGCGGTCAGGGGCGGCGGCGCATGACGATCTGGGTGAGTTCCTCTATGTCGAACTCGGAGCGGCCCGGTGTTCCGTAACGGGTGATCTTCCCGCGGCTCACCCACTTGCGGATCGTGGCTTCGGTGACGCCGGCGGCGAGTGCGGCCGCACTGGTGGGCAGCAGGCGATGGCGCGGCGGTTTCCTCATGCGCCGACCGCCTTCCCCTGCTGTTCCCGCTGTTCCCGCTGTTCCATGAGCGGGCGCAGAGTGATCCACTCGTGCATTTCCCAGGTGTGTCCCGACGAACACCGGATACTTCTGCCGTTCGCCTTTCCGGCGTTCTGGAAAGACGTGGTGATCTTTCCCGGGCAGTCGGCCACCACGCAGTCCCGGGTGGACGCCGGCAATTCCCCGGTCTCCGGGTCGATGGTGCGCAGAAGTTCCCGTCGAATACCGTCGATCTCGTCCGCGAAATCGGCCGCCGGCGGTTGTTCGGTGAGCCAATCCAGGTGGCGCAGCAGGAATTCCGCCAAGGCGGGAACCGAGCCGGTGGGGACGGTTCCGCCGAGCTCGTCGGCCACGAAATCGGCCCATGACTCGAGAACGGCCAGGATGTTGTGCCGGGCGTCGAGCGTGGACAAGTTGAGGTGATCCCTGTTCCGGCTCCCGGACACCCGCGTGTTGTGCATGCGTCTGGATATGGGGGAGATGTGGTGCAGACTCTCCTGGTAGAGACCGGGGAGCGCGCGCAGATTTCCCTCCAGTTCCCGGATGCGCGAGGCGCAGAGGCTGGGTTCGGCGGGGCAGACGGGTAACTCCATTCGATCTCCTTGTGGATTACGCGGTCGTCAGGAGGGTGCGTCATGCGCTTTCCGTACCTCCGGCGCACAGGGAGGTTTCCACGGGACAGTTCAGGGTGTCAACGTTCACCATTCGCAGTCGACCGCCGCTGAAGGGGAACTCCAGATTCGCCCCGTGCCGGCGTCGAGTACCGCTCCAGCCGAACCCGAGGAGATACCTGTGACTTCGGAAGTGACCGTCATTCTTGGCCGCGTCGAGGACCGACTGCGCTCCCTCCTCACGGCCGAGCGCGAGGCGTGGTCCGGGGTGCACGAGCGGGCGGTCGTCCCCGTCGAGGCGCTGTCCGAGCTGATCGCGCTGGGCGGCAAGCGCATCCGGCCCGCCTTCTGCGTCACCGGCTATCTCGCCGCCGGCGGCGACCCGGACGACCCCGGGATCGTGGCCGCCGGCGCGGCCCTGGAGATGCTGCACCTGTCCGCGCTCGTCCACGACGACGTGCTGGACGACTCCAGCCGGCGGCGCGGCGCGCCCACCGTCCACACCCGGCACACGGCGCTGCACGAGAGCCGCGGCTGGCAGGGGGAGTCCCGCCGGTACGGCGAGGGCGTGGCCCTGCTCGTCGGCGACCTCGCGCTCGTCTACTCCGGGGAGTTGATGGCCGAGGCGCCGAGGTCGGTGCTGCCGGAGTGGCACAAGCTGCGCTCGGAAGTCATGATCGGCCAGTACCTGGACGTCCACGCCGCCGCCGAGTTCTCGGTCGACCCACGGGCGTCGCGGCTGATCGCCAGGATCAAGTCCGGCCGCTACACCATCCATCGGCCCCTGGTGGTGGGCGCGGAAGCGGCGGGCCGCGGCGACCTCGGCCCCGCCTTCGAGGAGTACGGCGAGGCGGTGGGGGAGGCGTTCCAGCTCCGGGACGACCTGCTGGACGTCTTCGGCGACTCCGCGGACACCGGCAAGCCGACCGGCCTCGACCTCGACCGGCACAAGATGACGCTGCTGCTGGGCTGGGCGATGCAGCGCGACGAGCGCATCCGCACGCTGATCACCGAGCCGGGCCACACATCCGACGACGTCCGCCGCCGTCTCGTCGACACGGGTGTCCCCGCCGACGTCGAAGCGCACATCGCGGGCCTCGTCGAGCGGGGCTGCAAGGCGATCGGGGACGCGCCCGTCGACGAGGTGTGGCGCCGCGAACTGGCCGACATGGCCAGGCGAGTCGCCTACCGCGAAGCCTGAGCGCTCCGCTGAAAGTCTGGAAGTGCCGCGCTGTGCCGTCGTTGCGCCGCGGCGCCGTCGTGGCCGGTCGGGCCCGCGCGGCGAAGCCGCAGATGTCAGCGCCCCGCGCCCCTTCAGGGCGCTGCCGGAACCGCAGCCGACTCGCCCAGCACGATCGGGCGCCAGGCTCCCGCCGGGCTTCTGACAGGCCCCTGCCAGGCCCCCGGGCAGGGCGGCGGACGCCGGGCGATACGGTGGCCCCCGGTCAGCCGTTGGCGGGGACGAAGGGACATGGCACGTGGCACTGAGGGCGCTTCGCTCGGCATTGGAAGCCCTGTACGTCAGGCGCCTGGCGCGGAAGTTGGAGGGCAAACCCCGTCCACGGCACGTCGCCATCATGCTGGACGGCAACCGCCGCTGGGCGCGCGGGGCCGGGCACGACGACGTCCGTGAGGGCTACCGCGTCGGCGGTGCGAAGGTCGGCGACTTCCTGCGCTGGTGCGCCGCAGCGGACATCGAGCACGTCACCTTGTGGATGCTGTCCGACGACAACCTCCACCGGCCGCCGGCCGAGCTCGAACCGCTGCTCGCCATCATCGAGGAGACCGTCGCGAGCATCTGCGCGGCCGACGAGGACTGGCAGATCGAGGTCATCGGCGCGCTGGACCTGCTGCCGTCGGACACCGCGCGGGCCCTGAAGGACGCCGTCGCGGGCACCACCCACCGCACGGGCCTCAAGGTCGATGTGGCGGTCGGCTACGGCGGGCGCCGCGAGATCATCGACGCGGTCCGGTCCGCCTTCGACAAGCACATCTCCGCCGGAGGCGACCCGCGCGAACTGGCCGAGAACTTCGACCTCCAGCACATCTCCGACAACCTCTACTCCTCGGCGGGCCACGACACCGACTTCGTCATCCGCACCTCCGGCGAGCAGCGGCTGTCCGGCTTCCTGCTCTGGCAGTCCGCGTACGCGGAGGTGCACTTCGTCGAAGTCCTGTGGCCTGCCTTCCGCGAGATAGACCTGCTGCGCGCGCTGCGCTCGTACGCGGCCCGGGAACGGCGCTACGGCAGATGAGGTGACGGCTGCGAGCCGCGCCGGAGCCGTCCTCCACCGGCGCTCCAGTGCCGCTGCCGATACTCGGTGGCTCGGGAGCAGGGGGCAGGGCCCCGCCCGACATGCCGATCCGGAGGGATACCTGTGTCCGATTCTGAAGCCGTACTCGCCCGCATGCGCGAGTACATGGTGGGACCCACGCGGTTCATGAACCTCCACGCCTGCTTCGAGCTCGGCATCGTCGAGGTGCTGCGCAAGGAGGCCGGCCTGACCGCCGCCGAACTCGGAGCGGCCGTCGGTGCGAAGCCCGACGCGGTGGAGCAGTTGCTGCATCTCCTGGTGAAGGAGGGCTTCGTCGCCCGGGACGAGACCACCGGCGGCTACACCCTCGACGGGCTCGCGGACGTCGCCGAGCCGGACCTCCAGCGCGTACTGACGTTCATGGGCATGATCAAGACGGGCATGCTGCGGCAGTTGTACTACCTCGCCGACAGCGTGTCGACGGGCAGCGTGGTCGGCCTGAAGGAGCTCTACGGGTTCGAGGGAACGCTGTTCGAGGCGGCGGCCGAGGTCGCGGAGGTGCGCGGTGCGTGGGGGCCGGTGGCGCAGAACGAGACCGCCAGTGTCTATCCCTGGTTCTTCCGCAGCTTCGACGTCCCGTCCGGGGCGCGGGTGCTCGACGTGCAGGGCGGCAACGGACTCGGGGCGATCATGACCTGTCAGTTGAAGGCATCGCCCGGGCTGCGGGTGACCACGTTCGACCGGCCCGCCCTGGAGGCCGAGTGCCTGCGGAACTTCGAGGCGCAAGGCGTCGCGGAGCACTGCTCGTTCGTGGGCGGCGACGTGCTGGAGTCCCTGCCGGGCGGGTTCGACGTGCTGCTGCTCAAGCACTTCGTCGACATGTACGACCGGGACGAGGTCCGCACCATCTTCAGGAACGCCCACCGGGCGCTGGAGCCCGGCGGCCAGATCGTCGTCCTCGCGCCCGTGTACCCCGAGGACATCGCGGACGTCGACGACTACCAGGCCGACTTCTTCCCGGCCTACATCCTCGGCTGTGTGATGGGACGCGGCGGCCTGCAGAAGGTGTCGACCTACCGCGGCTGGCTCGAGGAGGCCGGCTTCGAGGTCACGAAGGTGAGCGCCAAGGACCCCGCCGACATCCCGGCGGACGCCATCATCAACCGGGTCGTCATCTGCGCGACGAAGCGGGGCTGAGCCGCGTTCGAGGGCGAGACCGTCGTCTCGCCCTCGGGGCGGCCTCAAGCGGCGTAGAGGTCGAACGTGGAGCCGCGCCGGGGTCCGGCGAGGATGTCCAGTTGGGGGTCGACGACCAGCATCGCCTGGTGCAGCCGCTGCACCTGCGGCGAGGGTTCCACGCCCAGCTCGTCGATCAGCCGGATGCGCAGCCTGCGGTAGACGTCGAGCGCGGACGCCTGCCGCCCCGATCGGTACAGCGCCACCATGGCCTGCGAGTGCAGCCCCTCGTGCTGTGGATGACGCGCCGTCAACTCCATGAGTTCCGGAATGAGTTCGGTGTGCCGGCCGAGCCGCAGATCGGCGTCCATCCGCCGCTCGACGGTGCCGAGGCGGCTCTCCTCCAGACGCATGACCTCGATCCGCAGGACCGGCCCGAGCCGCACGTCGACCAGCGTCGGCCCCTGCCACAGCAGGAGGGCCTGCCGGAAGCGGTCGGCCGCGACGGCGTCGTCGCCGGCCTCGAAGGCCGACCGGCCCTCCGCGACGGTGCGTTCATAGGTGTGCACGTCGACGCTCTCGGCGGGGATCTCCAGCACATAGCCGCCGTGCCGGGTGGCGAGCACCTCCTTGGCCGCGCCGAGGGCGTCGGGCCCCAGGGCGCTGCCGAGCCGCCGGCGCAGTTGCAGGATGTAGGTCTGCAGGGTGGCGAGCGCGCTCTGCGGCGGCTTGGCTCCCCACAGTTCCTCCATGAGCGTCGGGACGGGCATCACCCGTCCGGGATAGAGCGCGAGCAGCGACAGGATCTGCCGCGGTTTACCGGCCGTCGGGACGATCGACTCCCCGTTGACCTCGGCGCATAAGGTGCCCAAGACCTGAATCTTCATGCTTCCCCCGTACTTTCGAGTCCCTCTCGGTGCCGACGCCCGACTGGCTTGAACCGGACCGGTCCGGTGGCGAACGCCCACCAGTGTCGTCCATGGGACTTGAGCGGGACTGTGCGACGGCTTGGCGTCGACTTGGTGCCGGCTTGGCGGCGGGGGCACGGCGCGGGTCACGGCGGGGGTCGCGGCGTCACGGAGCGGTACGGATCCGGCGCAGCAGCTGGATCCGGCGGAGTCGCCCGATCGTCGGGTACAGCACCTGGGCGGTCAGGGCATGGGTGAAGGAGTACCAGCCCAGCCGCTGTTGGTCCTCTCGTATCAGCCCCGCCGCAACCATGGCGTCGACGGCCTTCAGCGCCTCGTCGAGGTCGATCGAGGAGGCTTCGGCGACGACGTCCACGGCGAAGCTGCGGCCGTCGATGGCGAGGCTGCGGCCGGCGACGGAGGCGACGGACAGCAACTCGGCGGCCGTCGGGCCGAGTCGGGCGACGCGTTGCAGCACCACCTCGCGCACGGGCGCCGGCACCGGGGCGGTGCGGGCCCGGCTCGGGCGCTCCTCGCCGTCCAACTCCTTGATCAGCTCCCGCAGATAGAACGGATTGCCGCCGGTGCGGTAGCGCAGTTCCTCGGCGGTCGCCGCGCTCACCTCGCGCCGCAGCATGGCGCTCGCCAACGCCCCGGTCTCCGCGACGCTCAGGCCGGTCAGCTCCACCCGGGTCATCTCCGCGCGGGCCAGCGCGGCCGACGTCCCGGCCAGGGCCGCCGCCTCGTCGGAACGGTAGGACACCGCCACCAGCAGGCGACTCGTCTGCACCGACTCGGCCAGGTGGGCCAGCAGACGCAGCGAACTCGGGTCCGCCTGATGCAGTTGATCGAGCACGATCACCAGCGGTGTGGAGTAGGACGCGTCGGTCAGATAGTCGACGATCGCCTCGAACTGCCGCCAGGTGTCCGTGTCCGCGGTCGGATCCGCGTCCGTGGCCGTGCCGTCCGGCGGCTGCCGGGCGTCCCCGTCGAGCACCTCGGCCACGGGCCCCGGCACCGGATGCCGCGGGAGCTGAGCGCCCGCCATGCTCAGCACCTGCCGCCAGGGCCACAGCGGCGGGGTGGCGACATGCCCGGGCGAGGAGCCCCACAACACCGGTGCACCCGCGGCCGGTTCGGCGAACCGGCGCAGCAGACCGGTCTTGCCGATGCCCGGTTCCCCGGACACCGTCACCACCCGCCCCCGGCCGGCCGCGGCCGCGGCCGAGACCGCGGCCAGATGCCGCAGCGCCACCTCACGGCCGACGAAGATCTCCTCGCCCGCGGCCGGGGCGGACCGAGGTGGGGTGCGCACCCGGACCTGCGGCGCGACCGCGGGCCTGCCCGGCGCCGTGACGGCCCTGACGGCCGTGCCGCCCTCGACGGCCGGGCGGACCGGGCCGACCGGGGCCGGACGCCAGTCCAGCGCCGGAGCATGGCTGAGGATCTCGCGCTCCAGCTGCTGCAGCGCCGGTCTGGGGTCGATGCCCAACTCCTCGCCCAGCCGCCGCTGGTTGGTCCGCAGCACCGCCAGCGCGTCGGCCTGCCGCCCGGCCCGGTACAGCGCCAGGCTCAGCAGCTCGCAACCGTATTCGCGCAGGGGATGGGCCTGCATGAAGGCCTCCAGCGCGGCGACCGCCACCTCGTGCGCCCCCACGGCCAGCAGCGCCGCGCAGCGCCCCTCGACGGCCGACAGCCGCAACTGCTCCAGCCGGGTCGCCTCCGCCGCCACCTGGACCGCGTGGGAGACCTCCGTGTAGGCATCGCCCCGCCACAGCGCCAACCCGGCCTCGAACTCGCTCAACGCCTCCTGCGGTTCACCCCGGTTCCACGCCTGCCACCCCGCTCCGGCACGTCTCTCGAAGCGGTGGACGTCCGTGTCGACGACCTGCCCGTCCAGCAGATAGCCCCGGTCGCTGGTGTGCAGCACCTTCGTCGGCGTCCGAGGCTCACGGCCCGGTTCCAGCGCCCTGCGGAGATTGGCCACATAGGCCTGCAGCGAGGTGACCGCCGACGGCGGGGGGCCTCCCGGCCACAGAGCTTCCAGCAGCACGTCCACCGGCACCGGCCGCCCTACCCGGCTGACCAGCAACGCCAGCAGCTTGCGTTGCTTGGGCGCGCCCAGATCGGCCGGCCGGCCCGCGACCACCGCCTCCAACGGGCCCAGCGCCCGGAATTCCACCATGGGCGGTGCGGTTCTCCGCCCGGCCGGCGGCTGCGCTTCGGTCCAGCGGACCAATCCCGCCGGCGTGTCGAACGAGGGCGCAGGGAATTCCAGGTCGGTCATGTCGTCGATTCTTCCAAGTCGGCGGCAGGGAAGGTACAGCGATGAGCCATGTCGACACGGTCAGGGCCGGGCCACGGCCTCGTCGCCGCGGGCCATCCGGTAGCCGAGCTGGAAGCGGTGCTCGGCGCCGTACTGCTCGCGCAGGGAGGCGATGTGCCCCTGCACCGACCGCAGACTCATGCCGAGACGGCGCGCGATCGCCTTGTCGGAACGGCCCTCGATCAGCAGCGCCTTGATGGCCTGCCGCACATCGGGGACGACCTCGCGGGCGGCGTCCGCGGCCCGCACCGGACGGAACGGGAACCGCTCGGCCCGCACCCAGGCCCGCTCGAAGACGTCCACGAGGAACGCGACGACCGCGCCGTCCCGGATCAGCGCCGCGCTGTGCGGGTGGGCGGCGCCGGGGATGAAGGCGACCTCGCCGTCGACGACGATCAGCCGGTCGAAGAACTCCGGGAGCGTGCGCACCTCCACGCCCGGGTGCTCCAGCACCTTCTGCACGTACTTCTTCGTCGGCTCCGAGAACCGGGCGCTGTGCTGGAAGAGCGAGCGCAGGGCGACGCCGCGGGCCAGCGGGGCGCGGACCGCCGCGTGGACCGCGTCCAGTGTGGCCGCGGGGTCCGGTTCGTCCGGCTGGGCCGTCAGGATCTCGCGCCTCGCCCGCCACAGCACATCGCTGATCGCCTCCTCGACGACTCCCGGGCCCTCGATGTGCCGGATGCGGCCGGGCGCCGCGGCGGTGTCGTCGTCGGAGCCCTCGTCGAGCAGCAGCCGGCCCGCGGTTTCCGTGGCGTACCGTCCGACGCTGCTGAGCGCGTCGGCGATGCGCAGCAGGGACTCCAGCGGCGAGTCAGCGGGGGAGTCGGCGGGGGACAAGGTGTCCCCCGTCCGTCTGCTGCCTGCGCTCATCACGTCGTCACGCATGTGGTTCCCCCCGTTTCTCGAACCCCGGCCCCCTCAGATCCTTCGTGAACGCCACGCGAGCCGCAACCACGAACGCGGTCGCCCCAGCGATCCTGGCTCGGGACTCGAGCGGGGCCGGAGGCCGATCAACGGCCCGGTGCGATCAGTAGCCCGGGGCCTTCGCCAACTCCTCGCGGTGCGCGACGATCAGGGGCTGGTACACCTGCGCGTCCCAGTCCTGCGGCTCGACCGGGACCAGGGCGATGGAGATCACCCCTTCCTCGACCTCGAACGCCTCCTGCACGGCGGCCGTCACCCGCTCCACGAGGAGGGACCGCTGCTCCGGGCTGAGGGACTTCGGGAAGTGCTGAACGCTCACGTGAGGCATGCTGTCGTCCTTCTCTCCAGGGTGGCGCGCCGCAGCGCCTTGATCAGTTCGCCGACGCCCGGTTCGCGCAGCGCCCCGTAGTGGTCGCTCTCCAACTGGACGACGGTCGGCGGCGACGCCGTGCGGCCCGGCGCGCGCTCGATGAACGAGGGTTCGTCGTCCCGCGCCCGGAACACCGTCACCGGCGCCGAGACCCGGCGGGCGGCCGGGTCGACGTCGTCCCGGGTGAACCCGTAGGTGCGGCGGACCACGGCCACCACCCGGCGGATCAGACCGGGATCCAGCTGCGGGAACCTGCGCTCGACGAACCGCGCGAAGCTCTCCGCGTCGGAGGCCGTGCGCAGGCACTCCTCGACGGCCGGGCCGCGGACCGTGCCGGCGAACACGGAGAACAGGACGGCGGTGAACACGGGATCGGCGAAGTCGGCCACCGTCGCGCCAGGCGCCGTCGGCCCGCTTCCCCGCGCGGCGCCGGCCACCCGCGGCGATCCCGGCGCCAGCAGGAACAGCTCCGCCACCCGCTCGCCCGCTCGTTCCAGCTGCCAGGCCGCCTCGAAGGCGACCCGCGCGCCGAAGGAATAGCCCCACAGGGTGTAGGGGCCCTCCGGCTGGATGCGCCGCAGCGCCGCGACGTCGGCGGCGGCCATCTCCTCGATGGACGCGAACGGCGTCTCGCCCTCGTTGACGCCGTGCGCCTGGACGCCGTAGACCGGCCGTTCCCCGGGTGCGCGGGCCGCCAGCAGCCGCAGGTTCATGGTGACGCCGCCGAGCCCCGGCCAGCAGAACACCGGCGGCCGGCCGCCCTCGGTGCGCAGCGGGGTGATCCGGGAGGCGGCGACGGCGTCCTGGGCGCTCACCGCCTGCGCCAGCTTCGCCACCGTGCTCGCCTCGAAGAGCAGTTGCAGCGGCAGGCTGCAGCCGAACGCCTCGTTGATCCGCTTGACCAGGGCGACGGCGATCAGCGAATTCCCGCCGAGCTGGAAGAAGTCGTCGTGCACGGAGACGAAGTCCCGCTTCATGGCCGTCCGCCACAGACCGCACAGCCGGGCCTCGACCGGGCTGCGCGGCTCGACCACCGGACGGGCCCGGGCCGCGACCTCGTCGACGTATCCTTCGAGGGCCCTGACGTCGAGCTTGCCGTTGGGCGTGTGGGGCAGTTCCGGCACCACCAGAATCCGGCTGGGCAGCATGAACTCGGGCAGGGACGCGGCCAGATCGTCCCTGATCAGCTCCTCCGGTCCCTTCATGTGGACCTGGTCCTCGTGCATGCCCTCGTGGCGCAGCTGCTTCTCGCTGACCGTGCCGCCCACGCAGAAGTACGACGGGCCGGTGGGCAGCCGGCCCGCCTCCAGGATCGCCGTCATGCGCCGGGCCGCGGGCAGGTCGTCTCCGGCGCGCGAGCTGTAACCGGCGGGCATGAGGCCCAGGTTGCCGGTGTTCATCATCAGGTGCTGCAGCGCGCGGCCCAGGTCCACATAGCTCAGCCGCTCCCTGCCGTGCTCGGCGGCGCGGCTGACGAGCGTGACGCCGAACCCGGACCGGTCGTAGACGGCCTGGTTGACGGCGATCACATGCCGCTTGAGGACGAGTTCGTCGCCGACGCGGTGCAACGCGCCGTCCCGGTACAGGTATTGGCCGCGCGGCAGCCCGGCACCGCTGCCCGGATGGAACTGCACGTAGACGTCGAGGAACGCCTGTGCGGGCGGCTGCGCGTGCGCCGCCGTCCAGGGCGTCAGCTCGAAGGAGCCCAGGTAGTGGTCGTCGTCATCGCACCCCAGGAGGCGGGTCGGCGCGCCGTCCCGGCTCGCCTCGGCGAGGGCGAGGCCCTGGGCGGGCAGCACCTCGTCGAAGAGTCCGGCCATGTGCCCGGCCTCGATCTCCAGGACCTCCTGGATGTTCTTCTTGTACACCGGCTCGATCGCCGATCTGCGGCCGATGAAGTGCGCCCGCACCCCGGGGCGGACGGCCGCCCCGGCGCGGTGGATCAGCACCAGCTCGTGCCGGACCGGGTGGTAGTAGTAGCAACCCGCCGCCAGGCCGCCGATCCCGGCGAGCTCCAGGTAGAGCTGTGTCGCGTAGAGGGATCCGGGAGACGCGTACGCGTACTTCGGCAGCAGCCGCTCCGCGCTGAGATGCTGCCCGAAGTCCCGCAGTATCCGGCCGAGTTCGTCCAGGGTCAGCTCTTCCGGGCGACGCGATCCGACGCCGGCGGTCCGCCGCCCGAGCGCCGCCGTCACGTCCGCGGCCGTCAGCGGGCCGCCCTCGTAGAAGCGGTAGGCCTTGCGGGCGAAGGCCCGGCGCCGCTGCTCGGGTTCGGCGACGGCGCCGGGCAGCGGGACCGTGGGCCGGCCGGCAAGATCGGCCGCGTCGCGCACCCCCGGGTTCGACAGCTGGGCCCTGACCTGGAGCTTGGACGACTTCGACGCATGGTGCTCGCCGAACTCGCCCTGGTCCATCAACGCGGCTTCCCGGGGGCTGAGTTCGATGCACGCCACCAGGCTCCGGGCTTCGGTGAGCGGATCGGTGCGCAGCAGGACGGCGGCGTTGCGCACCCAGTCGTGGGCCTCGACGGCGAGCCGTATCTCGTCCAACTCGATCCGGAAGCCGCGCAGTTTGACCTGGTTGTCGGCCCGGCCCACGAACTGGACGGTGCCGTCGGGGTTCCAGTGGGCCAGATCGCCGGTGCGGTACAGCCGGTCGTGACCGGGCTCGCCGTCGGACGCGCCCGGCGTCGGGTTCGGCCGGAAGCGGTCGGCGGTCAGCCCGGGCTGGTTCAGATAGCCCCGCGCCAACTGGACGCCGCTGATGTGCAGTTCACCCGTCCCGTCGGCCGGCACGGGAGCGCCCTCGGCGTCCAGGATGTGATAGCGCAGGCCCGGCACTGCCGTCCCGATGGGCAGGGTCTCGGGGCCCGCGCCGAGGGCGGCGGGATCGACGGTGTGCGCCGAGGTGTTGATGGTGCACTCGGTCGGACCGTAGAGGTTGACCAGGGCGGTCCCCGGCAGCGCCCGGGTCACCTTCCGCGCGAGGGATCGGGACAGCGCCTCGCCGCCGCTGAAGAGATGGGTGAGCGAGGCGCAGCGGTCGAGTGCGTCGGTGTCGACGAGGGCCTGCAGCAGCGTCGGCACGCACTGCAGCGTCGTGACCCCGTGGCGGACGACGGCCTCGACGATCCGCAGCGGATCCCGGTGGATGCCGCCGGACCCGACCACGACCCGGCTGCCGCACGCGGAGGCCAGGATCTCCCACTGGGCGGCGTCGAAACCGATCGGGGTCTTCTGCAGCACGGTCTTGTCGGCGCCGAGCGCGAACGCGTCGGCGAGCCAGCGCAGTTGGTGCACGATGGAGCGGTGCTCGATCGCCACGCCCTTGGGCTTGCCGGTGCTGCCCGAGGTGTAGACGAGGTACGCCAGGTCCGTCGGGCGCGGACCGTCGGGTAACTCGGCCGGATCCGCGCCGGACCGGCCCTTGAGGAACTCCACGACGTCTTCGAGGGTGATGACGACGGTGTCCGCGGCGAGGAACTCCGCCAGCGAGGCCCGCAGGAAGTCCTGGGTGAGGACGACTCGCACGCGGGCGTCCCGCGCGATATGGCGGATGCGGTCCGGCGGATAGTCGGGCGAGAGCGGCAGACAGGCCCCGCCGGAGCGCAGGATGCCCCACGCGCCGACCACCAGATCCAGCGACGGTTCGACGAAGAGCCCCACGCAGACGTCGGCGCCCACGCCGAGGTGGTGCAGATGACGCGCCACGTCCTCGGCCCGGTCGGCCAGCTCGCGGAAGGTCAGCGAATCGCCCTCGTGGACCACGGCGATGTCGCCGGGGCGGGCGAGAGCCTGAGCGTTCAGCAGTTCGGGCAGAACCGTCCCGGCGGCGTCCTGGCTCCTCATCAACGTACCCCCGTACTCGGTTGGACCTTCAACCTCCGGCTCGAACGTACGGATGCGAGCGGGGGACGGCGGTGCGCACAACCCCCGCAATCAGTGCAGTGCGGCAACCCGAACCATGGGCGGCGTGGTCATCGCCCACCCGGAGCGGCAGATTCAGGGCGAGCATGTGCCGACGAAGGCGCACCGCACCCCGTGGCACGTGTCGAACAGAACCGATCCGGAGGGCCGCCCCTGTGACCGACCTATCCACCGGCAACGTCGTCGGCTCGCTCGACGAACTCGTGGGCGACACCCCGATGCTGCGCCTGCGCCTCGCCGGGCTGCCCGAGGACGCACAGGTGCTGGCCAAACTGGAGGCCGCGAATCCGCTGTCCAGCGTCAAGGACCGGGCCGCCCTGTTCATGCTGCGCGCCGCCGAGGAGGCGGGGACGCTGCGGCCCGGCGGGACGATCATCGAGTCGACCTCCGGCAACACCGGCATCGCGCTGGCCGCGCTGGCCGCCGCCCGCGGCTACCGCTGCCGGATCGTGCTCCCCGACAACGCCTCGCGCGAGCGCCTGCTGACGCTGCGCATGCTGGGCGCCGAGGTCGAACTCACCGACCACACCCGCGGTTTGGCCGGGTGCGTGGAGCGCGCCGAGGAACTGCTCGCCGCGACCCCCGGCGCCTGGTACGCCGCCCAGCATCTGAACCCCGACAACGTCCGGGCCCACTACGAGACGACGGGGCCGGAGATCTGGCGGGACACCGGCGGCCGCGTCGACTATCTGGTCTGCGGGGTGGGCACCGGCGGCACCCTGACCGGCATCGCCCGCCGGCTGCGCGAGCACAACCCGGAGCTCACCGTCGTGGCCGTCGAACCCGCGGGCTCGCCCCTGCTGTCCGGCGGGGAGCCGGGACCGCACCGCATCCCCGGTCTGAACGGCGGATTCACCAGCCCGGTCACCGACGTCACCCTCATCGACGAGGTGATCGTCGTTGCGGACGAGGACGCCGCGGCCGCCACCCGCGCGCTCGCCGCCACCGGACTGCTGGTCGGCGTCTCGTCGGGCGCCGCCGCCCACGGCTGCGTGGAACTCGCGCGCCGGCACGACCTGGCCGGCGCCACGGTCGTCACCGTCTTCCCGGACACCGGGGAGCGCTACCTCAGCTGGTGGCCCGAGGCGCCGGGCGGCCCGGGCGGCCCGGGCGCTCGGTGACGTGCGCACCTCACCGTTCGCACCTCACAGTTCGCCGCGCTGTCTCGTCGAACGGAGAGGGCGGACAGCCCGCGCACGGACGCCCAGCCCGCACAGAGGAACGGAACGGAGCGCAACCGACCGATGAATCCCGAGCGTTCACTGCTGCTCGTCGGCGCCACCGACGAGACAGTGGCCAAGGCCAGTCAACTGGGCCTGAAGGTCCTGCTGTTGCAACACCCCACCAAGATCACCGCCGAGCAGGAGCGCCTCGCCGACCAGGTGGAGATCGTCGACTACACCCGCTGGGACCTGGTCGAACCGCTGGCCGTACGGCTGTGGGAGAGCCCCGGCTTCGCCGCCGCCACCTCGATCACCGAACCGGGCCTGGAGAACGCCGCCCGCATCAACGACCTGTTCGCCCTCGGCGGCACCGGCCACGAGGTGACCCGCCGCTTCCGCGACAAGGCCGTCATGCGCGCGCACCTGGCCGGCCTCGACCCCGACGCCGTCCACGCCCGGCCGCTGCGCAGCCGCGCGGACCTGCCCGCCTTCGGCGAGCGCCACGGCTACCCCTTCATCGTCAAGCCGACCGACGCCACCGCGAGCATCGGCGTACAGCGCCTCGACGGGCCCGCCGACGCCGACCGGGTCTGGGCCGAGGTACGGCGGCTGTCGGGCACCAGGACCGACCGGGTGTCGACGCTGCTGCTGCTCCAGGACTTCCTGATGGAGGAGTACCTCGACGGCCCCGAGTACAGCGTCGAGTCGTTCAGCTCCGCCGGCCGCCATGTGGTCATCGCGGTCACCGAGAAGTTCACCGACCCCGCGCACTTCGCCGAACTGGGGCACGCCGTCCCCGCCCGGCTCGGCACGGCGGTCGAAGAACAGGTACGCATGTGCGTCACCGGATTCCTGGACCGGCTCGGCTTCCAGGACGGCGTCTGCCACACCGAGATCCGCATCGGCGCCCACGGCCCCCGGGTCGTCGAGAGCCACAACCGGATCGCCGGCGACGCCATCACCGACCTGGTGCACAGCGTCTACGGCATCGACACCGTCACCCTCGCCCTGGCCGCGCCCTTCGGCCTCGCCCCCCGGCTCCCCCGACGGCCCGAGGCGCACGGCGGGGCCGCCGTGCGGGCGGTGGTCGGCCGCCCGGGCGACGTCGTGGCGTCGGTCGACGGCGTGGCCGAGGCACAGGCCCTGCCGGACGTGCTCGCGGTACGCATCAGCGCCACGCCCGGGGAGACGGTACGGCCCCTGCGGGACAACTGGGACCGGCTCGGCCTGGTCGCCGCCGCCGGCGCGGACACCGCCGCCGCGATCCGACGCGCCGCCGAACTCGTCGGCGACGTGGTGAAGGTGTGGGTCGAGGACCCCGACGGCCGCCCGAGTCTGGCCGTCGCCGCGCCCGTGAGCGACCGGACGGTGATCCCGGCATGAGCGTCCTCGTCCTGCACCGCAACCCCTTCACCGCCTTCCCCTACCGCCGCTGGCTGGACGGCGACGCCCCCGGCATAGAGAGCCGCGCCCCCTACCCCGGTGACATCGTCGTCCTGGCCGCCCGCGACAAGATCGAGTCGGCCGGCGAGCAGCTCCCGGGCGACGCCGACCACGACTTCACCCACCTCGAACTCTTCGACACCCTCGACGACGAGCGGGTGCCGCACCGCGCGCTCGCGCTCGCCGAGCAGCACCGGATCACGCACGTCGTCGCCCACCACGAGGCGGACGTCGCCCTCGCCGCCCGGCTGCGCGAGCGCCTCGGCCTCGACGGGGCGTGGAGCGCCGACATCACGCCGTTCCGCGACAAGGCCCTGATGAAACGGCTGGCCCGGCAGGCCGGCATCGAGGTCGCCCCGCACACCGTGCCGGGCACCGCCGAGCAGGCCCGCGACTTCGCCGCCCGGCACGGGTTCCCCGTGGTCCTCAAGGACCGGGCGGGCTACAACTCCATCGGCCTGAGCATCATCGCCGACCAGGACGCACTGGAACTGCGGCTGGAGCAGGCCTACCGGGACGGCGCCCGCGACGACCTGCTGATCGAGGCCTTCGTGCCCGGCCGGATGTGCCATGTCGACGGACTGGTGGTGGACGGCCGCACGGTCGCCGCCTGGCCCTCCCAGTACCAGTACGACCTGGCCTCCTTCGGCACCGACCCCGGTCCGCGCGTCGATCTGACCCTGGACGTGGACGACCCGCTCACCCCCCGGCTGCTCCGGCTGATCGAGCAGACCCTGACCGCCCTGAAGCCCGCGGACTCCCGGCTGCGCACCCACGCCTTCCACGCCGAGGTCTTCCACACGCCCGACGACCGGCTCGTGCTGTGCGAGATCGCGGCCCGCTCGGGCGGCGCCAAGGTCCGCGAGGTCTTCGAGGTCCTCTTCGGGATCCGGCTCGCCGTGCACGTCACCCGCGCGGAGGCCGGTCTCCCGCTGCCCGCGATCGAGGGCGCCGTGGACGACCGGGGGGCGCTGCGGCCCCGCTGCATGTCCGGGCAGGTCCTCACGATGAAGCGGCCCGGCCTGGTCCGCTCGCTGCCCGCCGTCCCCGACGAGGAGTGGGTGCGGGGCTTCTGGCTCTTCGCCGAGGAGGGCCAGGTGATCGCTCCCGCCTCGGGCTCCGCGGACTTCCTCACGGCGGCCGTGGGTTCGGCCCCGACCCGCCGCGAGTGCGAGCGCAGACTGCGCGCCCTCGGCGCCCGGATCGACGCGGGGACGAAGATCGTGGCGGTGGCGTCATGAGGCCGCAGCTGTCGTCCGTCCGCTTCAAGTACATGGCGGGCATGGTCGTCGACGCCACCGGCAGCGGTATGTACGTCCCGCTGTCGCTGCTCTACTTCCACCACGTCACCGGCCTCTCGCTGACCCAGGTCGGCGCCATCGTGACGACCGCCTCGGTGATCGGCCTGGTGAGCAACCCGATCGCCGGCGTCCTCATCGACCGCTTCAGCGCCCGCGCCGTGCTGGTGGGCGGCTACGTGCTGCGCGCCTCCGCGTTCTGCGTCTATCCCTTCGTCGACAACGGCGTGGCCATGTTCGCGGTGGTGCTGCCGGTCGCCCTCGGCGACACCTCCTACCCGCCGGCCATCCAGTCCTTCGTCGCGGAGATCGTGCGGGGCGCCGAGCGCGACAAGCTGCTCGCCCTGCAACGCAGTCTGCGCAACGCCGGGATGGGCGTCGGCGGCCTCCTCGCGGGCGCGGCCCTCGCCCTGGACGACTCCGGGTTCTACGTCGTCGTCCTCGGGGCGGCCGCCGGCTATCTCGTCGCGGCCTGGCTGCTCAGCACGATCCGCCCCGCTGCCCCGGCACAGCCCTCGGGCGGCCGGGTCTCCCGCAAGGGCGGCTACCGGATGGTGGCGCGCAACCGCCCGTTCCTGGGCCTGACGCTCCTGAACATCCCGACGGCCTTCGCCTACATGGTGCTGTCCGTGGCCCTGCCGGTGTACCTCACCCGGGAACTCGACGCGCCCGTGTCGCTGGTGGGCATCGTGTACGCGGTCAACACGGTCGGCATCGCCCTGCTCCAGATCCCGGTCACCCGGTTACTGGTCGGGTACCGCAGAACGCGTGCGGTGGCGCTCGGCGCGGCCGTCTTCGCGCTGTCCTTCGTCACCTTCGCGGTGCTCGGCGGCCTGTCGACCGGGGCCGCACTGATTGCCGGCGTGTTCGCCGCGACCGCCCTGTTCACGGCGGGCGAGCTGCTGCACGGCGCCACGGCCTCCGCGCTGGTGGCCCAGGCCGCGCCGGAGGAGACCCGCGGCCGTCATCTCGCCGTCTACCAGCTGTCGTGGGCCGTGCCCATCGCGCTCGCCCCGACCGTGCTCACCGCCCTGCTGTCGCTGTCGGCCACCGGGATGTGGCTGCTCCTCGCGGCGGGCGCGGCCGGCTCCGCGCTCGGCGTGCTGCGCCTCGAACCCGGGCTGCCCCCGGCCGCGGTGCATCCCGTGCCCCCCGAGGCCGAACCGGGCGTGTCCGAACCCGGCCCCACCAGAAAGGTTGCGTGACCCATGGGGATGTTCAGTTGGCGTGTGCTCGGCGAGGAGGACCCGGAGTTCGCCCGGGAGGAGGCCGCCGGGCAGAGCGGTCTCGTCAGCCAACTACGCCCGCTGATCGTGGAGTTGACCGAGCCCGGCGACCTGGTGTTCGATCCCTTCGCCGGCTGGGGCACGACCCTGGTGGCCTGCGCGGCCGAGGGACGGCTCGGGGTCGGCCTGGAGATCAACCCGGCCCGCGCGCAGGAGGCGGCACGGCGCGTCGCCCGCCACCCGGAGCAGCGCATGCTCTGCGGCGACGCCCGCACGCCCCCGC
The DNA here is from genome assembly GCF_053594615.1 of Streptomyces sp. NPDC001858. Lineage (NCBI taxonomy): Bacteria > Bacillati > Actinomycetota > Actinomycetes > Kitasatosporales > Streptomycetaceae > Streptomyces > Streptomyces sp. NPDC001858. Next base: position 54,422 of record NZ_JBSFEV010000012.1, on the reverse strand, counting down.
TCGAACCCGACAGCGTCGACCTGGTCCTGTGCGACCTGCCGTACTTCGGCACGGCCCTGGACCTCGAAGCGCCCGACCCGGGGCAGCTGTACGCGCTGCGCGACTACGACGCCTATCTGGCGGCGCTCGACGAGGCCTTCGCGGCCGTCGCACGGGTGCTGCGGCCGGGCGCCCATGCGGTCGTCGCCGTCCAGAACCGGCGGATCGCGGACCGGTTCGTCCCGCTGGCCTGGGACGCCGCACGGGTGCTCGGCCGCCATCTGACCCTGGGCGACGAGCGCGTCCACCTCTACGACTGGCCGGTCAAGGACGACGACGACCCGCTGCGCACCAACCGGTCGCACGAATATCTGCTGATGGCCCGCAAGTGAGGACGCCCGGGAAGTGAGGACGCCCGGGAAGTGCGCCCGCCCGGCCGGGCGGGCGCACCGGACGACGGTCAGCCCGCCCGCCAGGGCCGGAGCTTGTCGGGGTTGAGGACCGCCCAGATCCGCTTGATCCGGTCGCCCTCCACGTCGAACGCCAGCACCGACACGGAGACGCCGTCCACCTGGGCGACCAGCCCCGGCTGACCGTTGACCGTGCTCTCCAGCAGCATCACGTCGGGCACCGCGTCCATCCGGCCGGCGAAGAAGTGCGCGATCTGCTCCGCGCCCTCGACCGGGCGGGGCGCGGCCGGGACGAGTCCGCCGCCGTCGCCGGTCGCCGTGGCATCGGGCGCGAGCAGCCCGATGAGGGCGTCGATGTCCTTGGCCTCCCAGGCCTGTTTGAAGGCCCGGACGGTGTCGGCGCGCAGGGCGGCCGGGGCCGCGGCGGACTGCGACGCGCGGATCCGGCGGCGGGCCGACGAGGCCAGCTGCCGGCAGGCCGTCGGCGTCCGGCCGACGATCGCGGCCACTTCGGCGAAGGAGTAGCGGAAGACGTCGTGCAGGATGAACGCGACCCGCTCGGCCGGGGTCATCAGGTCGAGGACGACGAGGAAGGCCATGTTGATCGACTCGTCGAGGGTGATCCGCTCTGCCGGGTCGGCCGCGGCGGTGCCGCCCCACCGCCCGCTGACCCACTGGCTGCCGTCCGGCAGCGGCTCCGGGACCCATTCCCCGACGTAGCGCTCCCGTCGGGCCCGGGCCGAGCCGAGCAGGTCGAGGCAGATGCGGCTGGCGACCGTCGTCAGCCAGGCGCCGGGCGTCTCGACGGCCTCCCGCTGCTGCGGCGACATGGCGTACCAGCGGGTGTAGGTCTCCTGCACGACGTCCTCGGCCTCGGTCAGCGAGCCGAGGAGCCGGTAGGTGAGATTGATCAGCTGCTGCCGCTCGCTCATGATCGCGCTCAGGCTCGGATCGGGCCTGCCGTGCTCGGACGCGGACGGGTTGGTCATGGTGTCGCCGGCTCCCTCGGTCGCTCTGCCCCCGTTCAGTTCGACGAGACAGGGCGGCGGAATGTGAGTCGGGCGCCGCGTCGCCTCACATCGCGCAGGGCTGCGTCGTCGTAACTGATGAACGGAAACCCTATCCCGGTGATGAGAGAAGGAAACCGATGTCTGAATCTGTGAATGTCTCGATCATTTACTACAGCTCCACGGGCACCGTGCACGCGTTGGCGCAGGCGGCCGTCGAGGGTGCGGAGCAGGCCGGCGCCAAGGTGCGGCTGCGCAAGGTGGCGGAGACGGTCGCACAGGAGGTGATCAACACCAGGCAGGAATGGGTCCAGCACCTCGAGGACACCGCCGACGTCGCCCAGGCGACCATCGACGACGTGGACTGGGCGGACGTGGTGCTGCTGGGCACTCCCACCCGTTTCGGCAACCCGGCCAGCCAGCTGCGGGCGTTCATCGAGACCACGGGTCCCCTGTGGTTCCAGGGCAAGCTCGCAGGCAAGGTGTACTCGGCCTTCACCAGCTCCAGCACCCCCCACGGGGGCCAGGAGTCCACCCTGCTCGCGCTGTCGAACACCTTCTACCACTGGGGCGGCGTCATCGTGCCCCCCGGCTACACCAACCCGGTCCAGGCCCAGCAGGGCAATCCCTACGGCGCCTCGCACGTGGTCGCCGGCGGCGCGCCCGGTGAGGAGTCCCTGGGAGCGGCCCGCCACCAGGCCCGCCGCGCGGTCGAGATCGCGGCCGCTCTCAAGGCCGGCCGCGCGGCCTGATCCGAACGGAGTTCATGGGCGGCTGACCGCCGAAGACTCCACCGCGCCCACGGTCGCCGCCGCCGACGACTGCCGTCGTCGGCGGCGACAAGGCACCGGCTCATTCCCTCGCCAGGAGCTGGGCCGGGGCGATCCGGGACATGGTCCGGACCGGGATGGACAGGACACCGCAGACCAGGACGACCCCGGCCAGCGTAGCCAGGAGGGCGGCTTCGGCCATGAGCAACAGCCGTCCCTCCCAGAGCCCCTGACCGATCATCAGGACCGTGGACAGCCCGGCGACGGCGCCGGTCAGGCCGCCCAGCAGGGCGAGGGCGGCGCCTTCGTACAGCGCGAGCCGGCCGAGTTCGCGCCTCGACCAGCCGGCCGCGCCGAGCACGGCGAGGTCGGCCGCGCGCTCCCGCTGGGAGAGGACCAGGACGTCCACCGCGCCGGCCGCGCCGAGCAGCAGGGACAGGGCGACGCTGAAGTAGTCGGCGGTACGGGCCTGGGCGACGACGGCGTTGCCCAGGAGCGAGCCGGCCACCTCGCCGCGGAAGGCCAGGGTGAGGGAGAGCAGCACCGTGAACGCGGCCACGCCGAGGGCGAGTCCGGCCGCGCCGAGCACGGTGCGGCCGGGCGTGCGCAGCAGGTTGTTCAGCGCGAGGCCGATGACGGTGCGAACGGTGGCCGCGCGGCGCGTGCCGGTCACGGCCGGCAGGACCGCGTCCAGCGGCCGGACCCGGGTCGCCCGCCACGCGGGCAGCGCGCCGGCGGTCAGCGCGAGCAGCAGGGCGACGGGCAGGACGAGGGCCGCCTTCGCCGCCGAGGTGGGCAGGCCGAGCAGGGCGCCCAGGCCGTAGGCGAGGAGGGCGCCGAGCGTGCCCGCGGCGAGTCCGATCGCCGCCAGTTCACCGAGGATGAGCCGGAGGATCTCGGACGCGCTCCAGCCGACGCAGCGCAGGGTGCCGATCTCGGTGCGGCGCGAGCGTACGGACGCGAGCGCGGCCTGCGCGAGGAAGAGTCCGCAGACCACCAGGACCAGGCCGAACAGCACCGCGCTCTTGGCGTCCACGGCCCGCAGGATTCTCAGGGCGACGCCCTTGGCGACCCAGTACTCGGTGACCTTGACGTCGCTTGGCAGGGTCACGGTCTGCGGGGCGGGCGAGGTGCCGACGGTGACGTCCACCTGGAGCGTCGGGTAGGCGGTACGGATCTGTCCGGCGACGGAGTTGACGCGGGCGCGCGAGGCGGGATCGACTCCGGTCACTCCGGCCACCCGGATGCGGATGGCGCTGACCGGTGCTTTCTCCTGCGCGGTCGGCTTTTTGCGGCTATGGGTGAGGACGGAGAGCGAGTCGAGGGTGGTGAGCAGGGTGGGCGGCGGGCTGAGGTAGCCGCCGAGGTTGCGGTCCGGGCGCAGTGGTCGGTTGCCGAGGGCACTGCGGGAGGTCTGGTCCGCGCCGGTGACCTGGGGGGAACGGTAGGTCTCCAGGGGAACTTGGGATAAGGGGGAGAAGCCGTGCAGTTTGTCGGTGTCGTAGCGGCCGACGATGTTCAGGACCGGTGTGGGACCGCGTCCGGCGTTCTCGTTCGTGCACGTCTTGAAGGCCATGCAGTCGGTGGAGGCGTGGGGCGTGACCTCACGGAACTGGGTAGCCGTGTTCTCCTCCGGGACGTTCTCCGTCAGGTCGTTCTCGTAGTTGGTGTTCCACAGGCCGGGGGGCTGGGCGGGCTTGGCCCGGACGGCGAGGCCGTCCTCGGTCTTGCTGTAGTCGACGGGGCCGACGGTCCAGTACAGATCCGCCACCAGGTTCTCGGCGTCCCTGACGGTGCGGAAACCGGTGGCGAGGTCGGCGGTCACCTCGCCGACGGGGCTGCCCTTCAGGCCGTTGACGTAGTCATGGGCCCGAGGGCCGGCCAGCTCGGCGGGCAGGGCGGCGGGATCGCCGACGTCGAGCCGCTGGACGGTGGCGTTCAAGGCGCCGGCGGTGAGGGCGCGGCTGCTGAGGATGACGGGGACCTGGTAGTCGTGCTGCCGCTCGGCCTCCACGGGGTTCTGGTCGAAGGCGTCGGGCCCCCAGACGGGCTTGTCCTCGTCGGTGAGCTTCCGGCCGGAGGTGACCGCGCCGCCCAGACCGACGAGTCGGTCCTCGGCGACCGGGTCGATCGCCGACAGGAGCACCGGGTAGGCGACCGGGATCTGTGCCGTGGCCTTGCCGTCGCCCGGTACGCAGGTCATCTGGGAGCGGGCGTCGGGCGTGAAGGCCGTCTCGGGGACGGGGTTCCACTGGAACAGTGGTTGGGGCAGCCGTTCACCCAGGTTGTCGAAGGTGTCCCCGTTCTTGTCCTCGTTGTAGAACCAGCACACCGCGTACTTCTTGTCGTCGGCGATCTCGTGCTGGAGGCCCGGCCAGATGGTCTCGGCCTCGTTCCACTTGTCGTACGTGACGATCGGGTTGCGGGTGAGGTAGACGTACTGGTCGGCCATCGGGTAGGTGCCGAGCCCGGCCTTCAACGTCGGCGTGAGGCGCAGGAGTTGGGCAGGTGCGTCGCTGTCGCGGAATGCGGAGACGTCCACCGGGACCGTGCTCTGCACCATGAGGTAGCCGACGTTGGCGACCGGTGCGGCGGTCTCGACGCCGGCGAAGGACTTGACGCGTTCGTACTGGGCGAGGGTGATACCGCCGAAGATGCCGGACAGGAAGTTGGCCTCGACCAGGCCCTGTTCCTTCTCGATGTCGGTGCCGGTGCCCGGCGGGCGGACCAGTATGTCGTAGGCGGAGCGGGCACTGTCCTCGACCAGGCCGGTGGTGTGGGCCTGGCTGGTGGTGACCGTCGAGGTGAGCAGGGTGAAGCTGGTGGCGGCGACCAGGATTCCGGCGGCCAGGCCCAGGGCGCGGGAACGGCGGCGCCAGAGCTGGGAGCGGATCATGCGGATCACGGACGCAGCCCTCCGAGACGGTCGAACACATCGGTCGCGGGGGTCAGTTGTTCGTCGGCCACGACCCGGCCGTCGCGCAGCCGCACGATCCGGTCACAGCTCACGGCGACCTCGGGGTCGTGCGTGGTGAGCAGCAGGGTCATGCCGTAGCGCTCGCGCAGCGACAGCAGCAGGTCGATGATCTCCCGGCCGGTCGCGCTGTCCAGATTGCCGGTCGGTTCGTCGGCGAGGAGCAGACCCGGGCGGTTGATCAGAGCGCGGGAGACGGCGACGCGTTGCTGCTGGCCGCCGGAGAGTTCGGAGGGCAGCGCGTCGGCGCGGGCCGCGAGACCCACCGCCTCCAGCAGTTCCATGCCCCGGGCTCTGCGGTCGAAGTCCACGCGGCGGGGCAGCACCGGGGCGAGCACATTGTCCAGCACGGTGAGCGCGGGCAGCAGGTGGAAGCGCTGGAACACGAATCCGATACGGCGTCGGTGCGCGTCCAGCCGACGGGGGATCAGTTCCTCTCCGTCGACCTCGACGGTTCCCTCGTCGGGCCGGTCCATGCCGCCGATCAGGTGCAGCACCGTGGACTTTCCGGAACCGGAGGGGCCGGTGACCGCGACCGCCTCGCCGTCGTCGATGTTCAGATCGACGGCGTCCAGGGCGACCAGCCCCGGATACCGGCGGGTCACGCCTGTCAACCTCACACCCACGGAGCACTCCTCATACATTGCGACAATGCAGCGGTACATTGTCACAATCCAGGAGGTGTGTAAATTGCCGCTGCACCACGCCGTGCTCGCCCTGCTGACCGAGGGCGAGAGTCATGGTTACGAACTCAAGGGCCGCTTCGAGGAGGCCATCGGCCCGCAGTGGGGCGGCCTCAACATCGGCCACCTCTACCAGATCCTGGACCGGCTGGTCCGCGACGGACGCGTCACCCGGTCCCAGATGGCCCAGACCGACCGGCCCGACAAGACGCTCTACCGGCTCACCCCTTCCGGGCAGGAAGAGGTGCTGCAGTGGGCCACCAGCGCCTGGGTGCGCACGGGCGGGTTCCGCGACGAGCTGTTCCTCAAGCTGTTCGGCGCGAGCACGCTCGGCACCCAGGCGCTGGACGCCTTCGTCACGGCGCAGCGCCAGACCTACCTCTCCGAGCTCGCCGGCCTGACCCGGCTGCGGCGCACCCACGCCGGCGACCCGCTGATCTCCCTCCTCCTCGACGCTGCCATCGGCCACACCAAGGCCGACCTGGAGCTGGTCGAGGGCGCGGCCGAGCGACTCGCGCCGGTGGCCGAGACGGCGGCCCGCGCCGACAAGGGCACCGCCGAAGCGGACCGCCGCCGCCCGGCCTGAGCGAACTCACCCGCGGGCCCGATGCCTCGCGGCGTGAGCATCAAGGCATCGCGTCCGCGCCCAGCCGCGACGGCCCAGACCCTGGCCGGTCTCGACCTGCCCCCGCAGGAGGTCCTGCACCACCTGGACGAGCAGGCCCAGCGGCTGGGCACGGACCGCATGGCGACCTGCCTGTACGCGGTCTACGACCCGGTCTCGCCTCCGCCGCCGGTTTTGCTGCACCTGGGCGGCCAAGCCGAGGTGCTGCGGGTGCCTGTCATCCAGTCCTCGCGGGCCTGTTCGATCTCGGCCCGGGTGCGGCCGACGAAGTTCCAGAACATATCGAACTTCGTTGCTGTTTTTGCAGGTCAGCGCTCTTCTGGCTGGCTGCCGGTCAGCAAACCGTCAGCATCAGTCGGTGGAGTTGGTTGGCCGTGGCGCAGGATTCGTTGGGGAAGAGGCGGGCTTCTCGACCCAGGACAAGGCCATCGAGCGCCTGTTGGAGATCTACAACGAGAAGAAGGCGACCCCGCAGGCTCAGACGAAGGCGGAGCGTATCCGGAAGTACGGGGCGATGCGGTTCGAGGAGTACGCCGAGGAGTGGAAGGCCGGGCAACGACACCTGGCCGAGGCCTCGGTACGGCACCTCGACTCGCTCCTGGAGCATCATCTCTACCCGGCACTCGGGAGCCGACGGATGGACTCCTTCGACCACAAGGTGGTTGACGGCTTCATCCGCACCATGGAACGCAGCGGCGCTGGTCTGGCCACTCAGTCCAACGCCTTCGACAAGCTGCGCGCGATCCTCCTCGACGCACAACGGCTCGGTGTCTTTCCCGACAACCCGGTGGTCGGCGTGAAGCCGCCGCAGTACAACCCTGAACGGGCCGTGATCCCGTCTCCCGAACAGTTGCGCGCGATACGCGCCGCAGGCGATGACGCGTTCATGTTGATCGTCGACCTGATGAGCGGCTGCGGTATGCGCAACGGTGAGGCGGCGGCGGTGAACCTCAACAACATCGTGGCCGAGGACGTGTATCGGGTAGCTGAGCAGGTCATCATGTCCACCCGGCGGCACGGACCTCTCAAGCACCGGAAGTTGGGTGAGTACCGAGATGTTCCCCTCCCCGCTCGGGTAAGAGAGACGATCAAGTGGTACACCGAGACGCATGGAACCATCGACGGATACCTGCTTCGACAGGCCACGGACCCCAACAAGCCGTATCCGCACTGGGGGGTGGGAAATCAGTGGCGTCGGATCAAGGCAGCGGGCGAGGTGGACATCCCGTCAGGGATGGTGCTCTACGGGAACCGTCACTTCTTCGCGTCGAACTGCCTGAGCAACGGCGTCCCGATCACGGACGTGGCTGAGTGGATGGGACACAAGAGCGTCGATATCACCTTCAAGGTGTACCGGCACCTTATGCCCGGCTCGATCAGCACGGCAGCGAAGGCGCTCAACCGTAGCCTCGCTGATTGAGCTAGAGGCTATGGATGGCTGAGGGGGCGCGTAACGTGGCCGGGATCCGTTGCCTGGTGTCTGCCGGGACGGGATGCTCACGCCAACGGCCTCATTGCTGAGGGTGGCACTGGTGGGTCCGGTCTTCGAGACCTCAACGGCCGACGCCTCCAAGGCGGTCACCGCCTGTCGGCTGCCCTTCGTGGGCCAGCCGCTGGGGTCGGTCACCGGCCGGCACGGACACCGGGACGACGCGAGCGGCAAATCCACCGCTTGGCCGGTACGGCGTGGGAGCACAGCGCAGCTCCCACGCCGGACAACGCGGGTTGTCTGCTAGGAGGGTGGGTCAGTAACGGGTAGGCGATCAGTTGGCCGTGATCGATGGGATCGGTCGCGGTCGGCCCTGTTGGTGTCCTGCGGGGGTGGTGAGCGGGGGACCGGGATTTCGGCCTGCTGACCGGCCGGGGAGGCCCGGCCGGTCAGCAGGCCAGGGCGGCGAGCCCGGTGGTTCCGGTGTGTCGGAAGATCTTGCGGAGGTTGTGGCAGGCGGCCAGCAGGCGCCACTCGCCGCGGGCACCGCCCTCGCCGCGCAGGAGGAGCTGGCGGCCGTTCTGGCAGGTCATGATCTGGCCGAAGACGGGTTCGCCGATGGCCTTGCGACGCCGGTAGGCGGCCTTGCCGGGCTTGGTCCGCTGCTTGCGGGCCATGCGTTCCTTCAGCGTGGCGTTCGCCGGTATCCGTCCGTGTGGTGCGGGCGGGACCTGTTCGTCGTGGGCCAGGCGGCCGGTGGCCATGAACGTGTCTGTGCCGCAGGCCAGTTGGCGGTCTCTTGCGGCCTCAAGGTTGGCCTCGGAGCAGTAGCCGGCGTCGACCAGGGCCTGCTTGGGATGGATGCCGGTGTTCGCCGTGCACTGGTCGAGCATCGTGGTGTAGTTCAGCGCGTCCGAGGCGTTGGTCGTCACGTCGGCTGCGGTGATGACCTGGTGTTCGGCGTCCACGACGGCCTGGGCGTTGTAGGCCTGGATGAAGGCGCCGTCGCTGTTCTTCATGATCCGCGAGTCGGGGTCGGTGAAGTTGGCCTGCGCCTTGGGCTTGGGACGGGCCTTCGCGGCAGCCTTGTACCCGGCGTCGGTGACGGCCTGCTCGTCGCCGGTGCCGGTGCGCTCCTGGCGGCGGCATTCGATCTCCTGGGCGTGCTCGCGTGCCTTGCCAGCGGCTTCGGCCTCGATCTGCGCGCGGGCGGCCTGCAGTCTGGCCAGGCGCTTCTGGCGCCGGTCGAGCTCGACGGGCAGGTCCACGTCCTTGCCGTCGATTGTGAAGGCGGCCTCGATGGTGAGCGGGCCGGCCGGTAGCGCGCCGGCCGGCGGACGGACGGCCGGCTCGGACACGGCTTGGAGCGGCGCCGACCCGATGCGCAGGGCCTCCAGCCGGACACCGGGGACCTCGGCGGCACTGCGCCCGAGGGCTTGGACGGCCGCTTGCTCGGTGATCGACGTCCCGTCGTGGGGCCCGCCGAGCGGGAGCGGCCGGCCCAGGTCGCGCTGGCGTCGTACTGCCTGCGTCCACGCCTCGGTCACTGGCCTCTCACGCTCTTTCTCCACGGCCGCGGTTCTCTTCCCGCGGCGCTCTGCCCGAATGTCCGCGAGAGGTCGGGACAGGAGCCTCGGGCCGCTCGTCGGACCACCCCGTCTCACGCTCCACAGCCAGGCAAAAGGTGCTAAAAATACTATAATTCGAGTAATAGGTGCCTTATGTCCTCATCAGGGAGGAATATCCCAATGACTGAGAACACCGGCGTCAAGCTCGGCGCTGCGCCCGGTTCTCGCGGCCGGACGACCATCGCCGATGTGGTGGTGGAGAAGATCGCCGGAATGGCGGCACGGGACGTGCTCGGCGTCTATGCCCTGGGCAGCGGATTCGCCCGCTCGATGGGATCCATGCGAGAGCGGATGCCCGACGCCGGCAGCGGCAAATCCGCCACACGAGGGGTCGGCGTCGAGGTCGGAGAGCTGCAGGCGGCCATCGATCTGGAGATCGTCGTCGACTACGGCGTCTCGATCACGGACGTGGCCGGTGCGGTGCGGGAGAACGTGATCTCCGCGGTGGAGCGGATGGCGGGTCGGGAAGTCGTGGAAGTCAACATCACGGTCAGCGATGTGAAACTGCCGGAGGACGAGGAGGACGAAGGGGGGGAGCGGCAGCGGATCCAGTAGCCGGGGAGGAACAGCGCACTTGAGTGGAGGAGCGCGAAATGAGCAGGGCCGTGGTGGGCTTGATGGCCGGAATGGCGCTGGGTTTCGCCGCGTATTTCGGTGACTTCTGGGCTTTCCTGCTGGTGCTGGTGCTGGGCCTCGTCGGTCTCGTCATCGGGCGGTTCACAGAAGGTGATCTCGAACCGGGCGACTTCGTCCACCGCCGGGACCGGCAGGATCGGATCCGCGATGACCGGCGACAGGCCCGGGGAGACTGGCGGCGGTGAGCGGGGAAGCCGATGAGCGCCCGGGCGTCCCCCGCGGGGAGCGCGGGGCGACCGCCGTCACCGACCGGGTCGTCGCAAAGATCGCGGCCCGGGTGGCGCGGGAGGCGCTGAGCCGGTTCGCCGAGTCGGCCGGCCACGTACCACCCGGCCGCCGGATGCCACACGTGAGCACATCGGTACGGCGGGCACCGGAGCGCACCAGCGCAGGACGGGACGCCGAGTCCGCCGCCGGACGGCAGGCGGTGCTCGGCGAGGCACGGCTGCACATCACCGTTGAGCTCGGCTATCCGTCCGACATCGGGGCGCAGTGCGCCGCGGTGCGCCGGGAGGTCACCGAACGGATCAGGACATGGGCCGGCATGGAGGTGTCCGACCTCGCGGTATCGGTCGAGCAACTGCACTCGGCGCATACGCGGCACACGGATCGGGAGAGGGTGAGGTGAGACGAGCGCGAACACCTCGCGGCAGCCGACCGGTGACAGCGACCTCTCCTCCGGTCCGGGACAGGCGGCTCCGTCCGCCGACGGCACCCAGGGGCGGCTGCGGGCGCCACGAAGGTGACCGACGGATCAGGCCGGCCGGCGCACCGTTTCTGGTCCACGCGGCGGCTCCCCGCCGCCATCGTGGCCCTGCTGTCCGCCGCGGCCGTCGGACTGCTCCTGTACGACGTGGTTTCGGTGCGGGCAGGCCGGAACGCGATGCACTGGCGGCGGCGGCTCGCCGAGGAACTGGCCACACGGCCCCTGGACGACGTCTGGATGATCGTCGGGGCCGCTGTGGCGATGGCCCTCGGCCTGGGGCTGTTCCTGCTGGCGGTGACGCCGGGACTGCGCAGACTGCTGCCCATGCGGCGGCCCACCGGCATCCCTGGGAGAGAGGACGTCCGAGCCGGGCTCGACCGCCGCGCGGCCGCTCTGATTCTGCGCGACCGGGCCATGCAGGTGCCCGGTGTCCAGTCGGCACAGGTCGATGTCGGCCGCCGGAAGGTCAAAGCCCGGGCACGGGCACATTTCCGCGATCTTGAGGAGGTCCGCGGGGACCTGGACGCCGAGCTGGGCGAAGCCGTGACGTCTTTGGCCCTGGCCCGGGAACCCACACTGGCCGTCCGCGTCCGGCGCCCCAAGAAGGGCTGAGGTGATGCTGATGCTCAAGACGGCGAACCGGGTGCTGCTCGGACTGCTCGGCCTCGCACTGTTCGCCCTCGGCGGCGGCGTGCTGCTGGGCGCACTGGACCTGCAGCGCCACTGGGATTTCGACGTGCCGGGCTGGTGGCCCTTTCGTGGGCCGGACGATGTGGTGCTGGGCGCCGAGGGACGCACCCGGTGGCGGGAAGAGGACTGGTGGTGGCCGACCGTCATCGCCGTGCTCGCCGTGCTGCTGGCCCTGCTGCTGTGGTGGCTCCTCGCGCAACGCAGACACCGCCTGGACCGTGTTCTCGTCAACAGCGAAGACGGCGCGGCAGCCCGACTCGACGGCCGCACGCTGGAGAACGTCATCGAGCAAGAGGCGCAGGCCTTGGAGGGGGTCTCGCGGGCCCATGTACGGCTGACGGGCCGACGTACCGCTCCGACCGCACGCGTGCGGCTGCTGTTGGAGCCTCACGCCGATCCAGCGCGGGCTCTCGGGCAGCTGAGCCGCGAAACGCTCGCACACGCACGAGACTCGGCCGGCCTGGACCGCCTCCCCTCGAAGGTCCGCCTCCGGGAAGCCCGCCACCGCGCCCAACGCGCCGCCTGAGATCCTCTGGGCCGAAGCCCCGTGGGGGTACAGGCAGCGAGGCGCCCGGGATTCTGGGAACCCGAGCGTTCTGGCACGCGGAGGATCCAACGAACAGCTCGCCGCCTGGCGCACTCGCTTTGCTGACGGCGTGCTCGAAGACACCGGCCCTGGTCGTCGTCGGCATCATCCTGAGACCTTGGAGTCGGTGGGGCACGTCGTCGGCAGACGCCACCTCCACCCTGGTGGCGGCCTTTTGCGCCGGGGCCGTCACGTACCCACCCTCGGCGACGCGACATCGAGCACAGGCACAACGTGTCCTGCCGTACCGCGAGACCACGCAGATTTCGCATGGTTCCTTCCCGGGAGGCATCCCGTCATGGTCCTCTTCCTGATCCTGCTCATCGCCGGAATCGCTCTGGTCACCATCGGCGCGGCCGTCGACGGCATGCTCTACCTGATGTCCATCGGCGTACTGCTTCTGATCGTCGATCTGCTCTACCTGGCGGCCCGCTCCATCTGGCGCTCCACCCGGCGCCCGGCCCGCTGACCGGCTCCCGAAAGCCCCAGATCAGCCCGGGCCTGACAGCACAACAGCCAGGCGCAACCGTTGGTGCACGGTGCACCCGGCGCGGTTCAGCGGCCTTGAGCGCACGAACACCGGCCACCAAGCCCTCGACGCCGACGGTTCACCCCGCGTCGGCGGGGAGCACGAGGTGCCACGGCCGTAGTCCTCGCCCATCACCGGTTCACCCCCGCGAACGCGGGGTGAACCGGGCGACAGTACGTCGCTCCTGCACGGCGCGATCCTCGAATCGAACCTCACCCGCCAACTCCTCGGAGACCCCGGGACCCACGACCGCGCCCGCCGTGCCATCCGCGACCGTCTGGCCCGGGCCGCCAGCACCCGGCAACCGACGGCCAACACCACTGAAGGCCACGTCAGTTAGCAGAGCTCGCGCCGCCACGGAGCTCGGGATCAGGGGCACCTCACTTCAGCAGCTGTAGTCGTATCGATCTTGACCTGACCGGACGGGAGTCCCGAGGGGGTGCGCGCCATCGCTCTGCGGGCCGTCCGGCGGGGGCGGTCCGGCCCGTCGCCCCCTATGTGGGACTATCGGGCCGTGGTTGGTGCGGCTTCGGTACGCAAGGAGACTGCATTTGACTTTTCTGGGCGCCAGTGACCGTTTACTCCCTGATGGGTACTATGTCGTGGCCGAGGTCTGCGGTCCACGATTCGGGCCGGTCCGCAGCGTCGACCGGTCGGGAACGCAGGCGGGGCAGCACGTGGCACAACAGCCCCTGGAGTGGCGCGGGGCGGTGGTGGTGCCCGGCGAGATCGGGGACGCGGTGGGTGATGCCGGGGTGTTGGCCGTGTGCTTCGCTCCGTTGCTCCGGGCCGCTCCGCCGTTGCGGTCCGTCTGTGTGGCTCGTGCGGGGCTGGAGAACGTCGAAGTTGCCGCAGCGACTGCCCGCGGTGTGGACGTTGCACCGGTGTCCCGCCGCAAGGCCACGGCCGTCGCCGAACTCGCCGTCAGGCTGATCCTTGCGAAAAGGAGGCATGCCGACCGGGACGACGCCTCGGTCAAGGCCGACGGAGGACTTCGGCGGTCCCGGCCGGGAGAGCGGCGGCGCTATGGCCGAAGCGGGGCTCGACGTGCACGACCAGGAGCCGCTCCCTGCGGACAGCTCTTGGCGCTCGTGGACAATGCCGCGATCGCGACGTTTTACGCCGGTGACGCGACGACCACGATGCCGCGTTCGGCGCGGCTTGTCGCCGGGGCGATCGCCGAGTTCGCTGCGTCCGGCTTGTGCCGTGGCGGTCGACGTCCGCGAACTGAGGTGGGTGTGAGCGTTGGCGCGTGAACTGGTGCTCGGTGTCGACGCGGGACACACGGTGACGAAGGCCGTGCTGTTCGACGCCACTGGCCGACCGGTCGCGCGGGGCAGCGGCATGCTTCCGCTGAGCACCCCTCGGCCCCACTGGGTCGAGCGGGACATGGACGACGTATGGCGAACGGCGCGGCAGGCCATCGCGGCCTGTCTCGCCGAGGCGGGTCCGGACGCGGGCCGGGCCGTCGCCGCGGTGGGACTGGCCGCGCACGGCGACGGTCTGTACGCCGTCGACGGGCGGGGCCGGCCGGTGCGGGCCGCGATCGTGGCGATGGACACGCGTGCCGAGCCGGTGCTGGAGGAGTGGCGGGGCACTCCGGTCTGGTCGCGCGCCCTGGAGTTGTCGGGCACGGTGCCCTTCGCGGGTTCCCCGGCCGCCCTGCTGGCCTGGCTCGTCCGCCATGAGCCCGAGGTGGTTCACGAGGCCCGTTGGCTGCTGTCCTGCAAGGACTGGCTGCGGCTGAGGCTGACGGGCGCGGTGGCCACCGATCCCACGGATGCGAGCGCCTCGTTCACGGACATGCGGCGGGGCGGCTACTCGCCGGAGCTGCTCGATCTGTACGGTCTCGGCGCGCTCTCCGACCTGCTGCCGCCGGTACTGGCCTGCGACGCGGTGAGCGGGACCGTCACCCCCGAGGCCGCGGCCCTCACCGGGCTCACCGCCGGCACACCCGTCGTCACAGGCGCCCATGACGTCGACGCTGCCGCGCTCGGGATCGGCGGCACGGTGCCGGGCGAACTGTGCCTGATCGCCGGGTCGTTCAGCATCAACCAGGTGGTCGTCGAGCACCCGGTCGTCGATCCGCGCTGGCAGGTCCGCCACTTCGTCCGCCCCGGACAGTGGATGACCATGTCCACCTCACCGGCGTCCGTGGCGAACCTGGAGTGGTTCCTGCGGGCCACGGGCAGCCCGGCCGAGCAGCGGGACGGCGTTCACGAGACGATCGGCCGCGAGGTCGAGGCCCATCTGGCGGGACCGTCCGAGGTGTTGTTCCACCCGTTCGTCTATGGCTCCCCGCATCCGCATCCCACCTCCGGGACGTTCCTCGGTCTGCGCGGCTGGCACGAGCGCGGGCATCTGCTGCGGGCCCTGATGGAGGGCGTCGTACTCAATCACCGCTGGCACGTCGACGCGCTCTGTTCGAAGCTGCCGGTCACCGGGGTGGCCCGGCTGACCGGGGGTGCCGCGCACAGCGAGGTGTGGAGCCAGATGTTCGCCGACGCGCTGCGGCGGCCGGTCGTCGTGACCGACGTGCGGGAGAGCGCGGCCCGGGGCGCGGCCCTGCTGGCCGCCACGGCCGTCGGACTGCTCGACGACGTGACGGACCCGCGCGCCGGCGCCACCGTCCTCCGACGCCACGAGCCCCGTCCCGACCGGGTCGCCGTGCTCGACGAGGCGTACGAGGTGTACCGGGAGGCGCTGGAGGCCCTCGGGCCGGTCTGGGCCCGCCTGGACGCGCCGGAGGCCTGAGGCCCGTCCGCCGGATCATGCCTCATAGGCGGGTTCCGGCGCTCTCACCTGCGCCGATGCGGCGCTGTGGAGATCCGCCAGGAGCCCCCAGTCGACCTCCCGGCACCCTCCTCGCACCCCCTCCGAGTCATCTTAACGATAAGTAACGAAAAGTTATCTCGCAAAATGCGTTAACAAAGGTGCAGTCTCCTGCTAATAATTCCGCCATCGAAACGCGCCCGACCCCCCAGGGACGCATCCCGCACGAGAGGTCCCCCGTCACATGCGATCGACCAGATACGCCCTCATAGCCGGCGCCGCCGCCACCGCTCTGCTCGCCACCGCCTGTTCCGGAGCCGGAGCCGGCGGGTCCTCGGACGGGGGCAAGAGCATCAACGTCCTCATGGTCGGCAACCCGCAGATGGAGGACATCGCGAAGCTGACCAAGGACAACTTCACCAAGGACACCGGGATCAAGGTCAACTTCACGATCCTTCCCGAGAACGAGCTGCGCGACAAAGTCACCCAGGACATCGCCACCCAGGCCGGCCAGTACGACGTCGCCACCATCGGCGCCTACGAGGTGCCCATCTGGGAGAAGAACGGCTGGCTGCACGACCTCGGCGCCTACGCCGACAAGGACACGAGCTTCGACAAGGCCGACCTGCTCAAGCCCATGGTGCAGTCGCTCACCGGATCGGACGGCAAGCTCTACGCCCTGCCGTTCTACGGCGAGTCCTCGATGCTCATGTACAACAAGGACGTCATGAACGCGAAGGGCATCACGGTGCCCGAGCACCCGACCTGGCAGCAGATCGCCGACATCGCGGCGAAGGTCGACGGCGCCGAGCCCGGCATGAAGGGCATCTGTCTGCGCGGGCTGGCCGGCTGGGGCGAGCTGGGGGCGCCGCTGACGTCCATGGTCAACACCTTCGGCGGCACCTGGTTCACCAAGGACTGGAAGGCGCAGGTCAACACCGGCGGCTTCAAGAAGGCCACCGAGTTCTACGTCAAGCTGGTCAAGGAGCACGGCGAGTCCGGCGCCCCGCAGGCCGGGTTCACCGAGTGCCTGAACGCGCTCAGCCAGAAGAAGGTCGCGATGTGGTATGACGCGACCAGCGCCGCCGGTTCCCTTGAGGACCCCGCCTCCAGCAAGATCGCGGGCAGTGTGGGCTACGCGTACGCGCCGACCGTCGAGACGGACAGCAGCGGCTGGCTGTGGGCCTGGTCGTGGGCCATGCCGAAGACCACGAAGAACGCGGACGCCGCCTCGCAGTTCATGCTGTGGGCGTCCAGCAAGAAGTACGAGAACCTGGTCGGCGAGAAGCTCGGCTGGGCGCGTGTCCCGGCCGGCAAGCGGGCCAGCACGTACGAGATCCCGCAGTACAAGAAGGCCGCCGCGTCGTTCGGTGACATCACGCTGAAGTCCATCGAGGGCGCCGACCCGGCGAACCCGGGCGTCCAGCCCCGGCCGACCGTGGGCATCCAGTACGTGGCCATCCCCGAGTTCCAGGACCTGGGCACCAAGGTCACCCAGGAGATCTCCGCCGCCATCGCCGGCAAGACCAGCGTGGACAAGGCGCTCGACGACGGTCAGAAGCTCGCCGAGGAAGTCGCCAAGACCTACCAGAAGTGACCTTCAGCGCCCGGCCGGCCCTGACGCCGGCCGGGCGCCACTTCCCCGAACCCCGGCCGTCACCGGCGGAGGAAAGTTCTCATGACCACGCTCACCGCACCTCCCAAGCAGGCTCCCCCACCCGTCCGTCCCCGGAAGTCCTCGGGCTCGGCGGCCAAGTGGAAGCGGCGCGTCCCGCTGCTCCCCGCGCTGATCTTCACCATCGTCGTCACCCAGCTGCCCTTCGTGGCCACGCTGATCATCTCCACCTTCCAGTGGAACATCCTCAAGCCGGGCGAGCGCCACTTCGTCGGCCTGTCCAACTTCACGTTCGTCTTCACCGACGAGCGGCTGCGCACGGCGGTCCTCAACACCGTCGTGCTCACCGCGTCGGTGGTGGTCATCAGCGTGATCCTCGGCCTCGGCCTGGCCATGCTGCTCGACCGGCGGTTCGTGGGCCGCGGGCTGGCGCGCACCCTGCTCATCGCCCCGTTCCTGGTCATGCCGGTCGCGGCGGCGCTGCTGTGGAAGCACGCCATCTACAACCCCGACTACGGCCTGCTCAACGGCACCCTGAACGCCGTATACCGGCTCTTCGGCGCGGACAACGGCCCCACCGTCGACTGGATCTCCTCCTACCCGATGCCCGCCGTCGTGGTGTCGCTGGTCTGGCAGTGGACGCCGTTCATGATGCTGATCCTCCTGGCCGGTCTCCAGGCGCAGCCCGGTGACGTCCTGGAGGCGGCCCGCATGGACGGAGCGTCCGCGCTCCAGACCTTCCGCCACATCACGCTGCCGCATCTGCGCCAGTACATCGAGCTGGGTGTACTGCTCGGCACGATCTACGTCGTGCAGACCTTCGACGCGGTCTTCACCATCACCCAGGGCGGCCCCGGCTCCCAGACGACCAACCTGCCGTACGAGATCTACCTGACCATGTTCCGCAAGTACGAGTACGGCGAGGCAGCCGCCGCCGGTGTCGTCGTCGTGCTCGGCGCGTTCGTCATCGCGACCTTCGCGCTGCGCACCATTGCGTCGCTGTTCCGCGAGGAGACATCCCGATGACCCACGCAGCCCTCGCCCCCCGAGGGGGCAGGTTCCGCAAACTCCTCCGTGGCAAGGACGACCCCAACTCCCCGCGTCTGTCGCCGCTGTGGACGTTCGTCGCCTGGCTGGCCACGCTGGCGTTCTTCGCGCCGGTGGCGTGGATGGTGCTGACCTCCTTCCATCAGGAGGCCGACGCGGCGACCAACCCGCCGACCCCCTTCGCCCCGGTCACCTTCGACCAGTACAAGCTGCTGTTCAGCCGGGACATCACGCCCTTCCTCCTCAACTCGGCCATGGCCAGCATCCTTTCGACGGTGCTGGTGCTCGCCCTGGCGGTGCCGGCGGCGTACGCGCTGTCCATCAAGCCGGTCGAGAAGTGGACCGACGTGATGTTCTTCTTCCTGTCCACGAAGTTCCTCCCGGCCATCGCGGCCCTGCTGCCGGTGTACCTGATCGTCAAGGACGCCGGGATGCTGGACAACGTCTGGACGCTCGTCATCCTCTACACCGCGATGAACCTGCCGATCGCGGTGTGGATGATGCGCTCGTTCCTCGCCGAGGTGCCCAAGGAGATCCTGGAGGCCGCCGAGGTCGACGGCGCGGGCCTGCTCACCGTGCTGTGGCGGGTCGTCGCCCCGGTCGCCATGCCCGGACTCGCCGCCACCTCGCTGATCTGCTTCATCTTCAGCTGGAACGAATTCATGTTCGCCGTGAACCTCACCGCGACCCAGGCGTCCACCGCGCCGGTGTTCCTGGTCGGTTTCATCACCAACGAGGGTCTGTTCCTGGCCCGGCTGTGCGCGGCGGCCACGCTGGTGTCGCTGCCGGTCCTCATCGCCGGATTCGCCGCCCAGGACAAGCTCGTACGAGGTCTCTCCCTGGGAGCCGTCAAGTGAAGGCAGCCGTCATCACCCAGCCGGGCAGCGTCGAACTCGCCACCGTCGACGACCCCGCTCCCGGCCCGCGCGAGGTCGTCGTCGAGGTCGCGTCCACCGGAATCTGCGGCACCGATCTGCACATCCTCCAGGGGGAGTTCGCCCCGAAGCTGCCGATCATCCCCGGCCACGAGTTCGCCGGGGAGGTCGTGGGCCTCGGCAGCGAGGTCACCGAACTCGCGATCGGCGACCAGGTCGCCGTGGACCCGTCGCTGTACTGCTTCGAGTGCCACTACTGCCGCCTCGGCCACAACAACCTCTGCGAACGCTGGGCCGCCATCGGCGTCACCCACCCGGGCGCCGCCGCCGAGTACGCCGTGGCGCCCGTCGCCAACTGCATACGACTGCCCGACCACGTAGACGTCCAGGACGCGGCGCTGATCGAGCCGCTGTCCTGCGCGGTGCGCGGCTACGACGTCCTGCGCAGCCGGCTCGCCTCCCGTGTGCTCGTCTACGGCGCCGGAACCATGGGCCTGATGATGCTCCAGCTCGCCAAGGCCACCGGCGCCGCGAGCGTCGACGTCGTCGACATCAACGCCGAACGTCTCGCCACAGCCCGGCAGTTGGGCTGCTCCGCCGGTGCCGGGTCCGCCGACGAGCTCGGCCGGCCGAACTACGGCTGGGATCTGGTCATCGACGCCACCGGCAACGCGAATGCCATCCAGGACGCTCTCGGCCGGGTCGGCAAGGGCGGCACCTACCTGCAGTTCGGGGTCGCCGACTACGCCACGCGGGCCACCATCGAGCCGTACAGGATCTACAACCAGGAGATCACCATCACCGGCTCGATGGCCGTCCTGCACAGCTTCGAACGTGCCGCCGACCTCTTCGCCACGGGTGTCATCGACCCGGCCGTCTTCATCAGCGACCGTCTCCCCCTGGCCGCGTTCCCGGACGCGATCGCCCGTTTCCAGGCCGGTATCGGCCGCAAGATCCAGATCCAGCCCGGTCTCGCCTCCGCGTGAACACCCGAACCGAACGGACCCCCACCATGACCGAGCAGATCCGCCGCGTTCTCGTCCGCTCCCTCGACGACATCAGCATCGAGCACGTGCCCGCCCCGGTCCCCGGGGACGACGAACTCCTCGTACGCACCACGGTCGTCGGTGTGTGCGGCTCCGACACGCATGCGGCGGCCGGGCACCATCCCTTCATCGACCTGCCCTACCGCCCCGGTCACGAGGCGGTCGGTGTCGTCGCCGCGGCGGGGAAGGCGGCCGGGGACTTCGCGCCCGGCGAGCGGGTGATCATCGAGCCCAACCTGTACTGCGGCACCTGCCCCCAGTGCCGTTCCGGCCGCTACAACATCTGCCAGGAACTGAAGGTCTTCGGCTGCCAGACGCCCGGCGCGATGACCGACCTGTTCACCATCCCGGCCGGCCGCGTCCACCGTGTCCCGGACGGTATGACGGACATCGAGGCCGCCCTCGTCGAGCCGCTGGCCACCCCGGTGCACGCCGTGGCGAAGGCCGGTGACCTCACCGGCCGTACGGTCGTCGTGCTCGGTGCCGGGCCCATCGGGCTGCTCGTCCTCGCCGCCGCCCGGCACGCAGGCGCCGCGAAGATCGTCGTCACCGACCTGCTGGACGGCAAGCGAGAGCGCGCCCTGAGGCTCGGCGCCGACGAGGCCCTGCCCGCCGGCGCCACCGACCTGGTCGAGCGGGCCCACACGGCGCTCGGCGGACCGGCCGACGTGGTCTTCGACTGCGTCGCCCGCGAGCAGTCCATGGCCCAGGCCACCGACCTGGTCACCAAGGGCGGCACGGTCATCGTCGTCGGCGTCGGAGCCGCAGGAACCACACCCGTGCGCCTCGATCTGGTCCAGGACCGGGAGATCCGCATCGAGGGAACCCTGATGTACACCGGCGAGGACTACCGCACCGCGATGTCCCTGATCGCCTCGGGCGCCATCGACACAGCCGAGATCGTCACCGCCACCTACCCGCTGGAGGAAGCCGCCAAGGCTTTCGCCGCATCCGTCGATCCCGAGCAGGTCAAGGTACTGGTCACGGTGGAAGGCCCGTAGGCCGGTGGGGGGCGGACGGGCCGGGCTTTCACCGGCCCGTGTGGGAAACTTCGAGACCGGAGCGACCGGAAAGGAGGGGCGCTGTGACCGCCCGTACGCGACTGTCACAGGCGGCCGTCGAGGAGCGGCGCCAGGCCGTGCTGCAGTACGTCGCCGAACACGGCGAGACCCGCATCGACGACCTCGCGCGGCACTTCGACGTCAGCCTGATGACCATGCACCGGGACCTCGACGATCTCGCCGGGCGCCATCTGCTGCGCAAGGAGCGCGGCCGGGCCGTCGCCTTCCCGGCCCTCACGATGGAGACGGCCACCCGCTTCCGGGAGAACAGCGCCCTCGCGACCAAGAACGCCCTGTGCGCGGCCGTCGCCGACCGCATCAGACCGGGCAGCACAGTGCTCATGGACGACTCGACCACCCTGTTCCCCCTGGTCCCCGCGCTCGCCGGGCTGGACCAAGTGCACGTCGTCACCAACTCTGTCGGCCTCGCGCAGCGCCTTGGTGTCGCGCCCGGCGTGAGTGTCACCCTGCTGGGCGGCCACTACCGCGGCGACTTCAACTCCTGCACCGGCCCCACCGTGACCCGCGCCCTGTCCCAGATCCGCGCCGACCTCGCCCTGATGTCCGCCACCGCCGTCCTGGACGGCCGGCTCTTCCACCCCCTGAACGACTACGTCGAGGTGAAGCTGGCCATGCTCGCCTCCGCCGAACAGGCGCTGCTCCTGGCGGACCACACGAAGTTCGGCAAGACCGCCACGTACGCCTACGGCACCGTGGCCGACTACCACACCGTCATCACCGACAGCGGCACCCCCGACGCGGAACTGGCGGCCATACGCGACCTCGGCGTCCCCGTGCAGACCGTAGAAGCCGTCGAGTCGGTCGAGGCGGTCGAACCCGAAGAGACCTCCCCGTGATCCACACCCTGTTCGAGACACCGAGCGTCTACCGCCCGGGCGACGCCGCGATGGCAGCGCCCGTGCCCCCGGTCCAGGCCGTCCTGTTCGACTTCAGCAACACCATCTTCCAGATGATCGACCTGGAGACCTGGCTGCGCCGGGTCGGCGCCGCCTCCGGCCGCCTCGCCGTGCTGGACCGGCCCGGCGCGGTGGCCGAGATCTCCGACCAGCTGCGCGCGGCTTTCCGGCTGCCCTCCGTCGTCGCCCTCCAGGAAGGCCGTGATCTCTCTTCCGGCCGACACCTCCGCGCCATGCGCGGATGGTGGGAGCGGGTGGACTTCCTGCGCGGCGCGGAGGAGGGGGCCTATCGGGAACTCACCGCCCCGGACGCCTGGATCCCCTATCCCGACACTGAACCAGTCCTGCGCACCCTCCGCGAACGCGGACTGAGCGTCGGCATCGTCAGCGACTTCGCCTGGGACCTGCGCACCCACCTCGCCCACCACGGGCTGGACGCGCTGATCGACACCTGCGTCATCTCCTACGAGCAGGGTCGCGAAAAGCCCGACCCACAGCTGTTCCTCAAAGCCTGCGCCGACCTCGGCACGGACCCCCGCGCCACCCTCATGGTCGGTGACAACCCGCTCCGCGACGGCGGTGCAGCCGCCTGCGGCCTGCGCACCTACATCCTCCCGGCCGAACACCGCACCGGTGAACGCGGCCTGTCGGACGTGCTGCGGCTGGTCACCTGACGGGGGACACGGTCGAGCCTTCAGGACAGGGGAACTCAGCAGGAACTCGACCCTATGAAGCCAGTTGTCGCAGGAGCAGCGGGTGAGCGGTGTGGGCAGGGCCCACAGCGTGCGGACCAGAGCCGCTGTGGGCCAGGGAGAGTATGCCTTCGCCGGTTCCTTCTCCAGAGGGCGGACGACGGGCCGGGCCGCCTGCTCCTGGCTGATCCGGCAGGGCTTGGAGAGGCCGTCTTCGCTGATGCGGGCGATCTGGTCCCCGTCTTTCCGGCTTCCCGTCCGCCCGGTCGCCCGGACCCGGTTCATTCGGAGGGGAGATTGCCCAGACGCTCGGCCATGTTCAGCTCGAAGTCCTTGTCCTTGCTGAAGCCGGCGGCGTTCAGCTTCGGCATCATCGCCTGCGCTTCGGGCCAGGCGTCCACCCCGGCGAGCACATGGTTCGAGACCCAGAGATCGCCTTCCGAGGGGACGCCGGCGCGCGCGTTGACCAGCTTCTTGCCGACTTCCAGTGCGCGCTTCTCGAAGCGGCTCACGCGCTGGGCGAAGGCGTCGACGAACGTGTCGAGTTCGCTGTCGGGAACGGATCGGTTGACCCAGCCGTAGCGTTCGGCGATGTCCGCGTCGAAGTCGTCCGCACCGAGGACGACCTCAAGGGTCCTTGAGCGTCCGATCAGGGCGGCGAGCCATTCGACGCCGCCGCCGCCCGGGATGGAGGAGCCGGCGACCTCGATCAGAGAGAACACCGCCCGTTCCCTCGATGCGAAGCGCATGTCCATGGCAAGGGCGAACTCGAACCCTTGGGCTCGGGCGCGGCCGCGCATCTTTGCCACGCTGATCACGGAGGACTGCGCGAGTCGGGTCACGAAGGTCGGCCAGTGGTCGAACGACGCGCCGCCCGGCTGGTCCGCCGCCCCATGACCGCGCTCAAGGTCGTGGTGGTTGACGAAGAAGTCGTCGTCTCCGCTCTCGAACACGACGATCTTGAGATCGGTGTCGCGCTCGATCTCGTCCATCAGGACGTTCAGTTCCGCGAACATCTCCGGGTCGAAGAGGTTGAACGGGGGATTGTCGATGACGACGCGCCAGTAGGCAGGCGATTGCCGGATGACATTGAGTCGGTTGGTGACGGCCATGATGTGTAGTCCGTTCAGAGAGTTGGTGCGGGTGGCCATGGAGCAGGCCACCGAAGAGGTACTGCTGGGGCGCAGCGGGGCCGCTGGTCGCCCGGGGATGTTGATCGGGCTGATGCCCTGGGGGAGCGGCTGCGGTCGCAGGGTGGCCCCGGTGTCTGTATGCGCGGGTCCGACGTGATGGGGACGCTGGACTGGGGCGGGTGCGCCGGCTGGAGTGCCGATTCAGGCGGCTGCCTTCGACAGGGTCTCGAACTCGTCGTCGGTGAGCTCGATGGTCGCGCCGGCGAGGTTGTCCTCCAGGTGCGCGACGCTCGACGTGCCGGGGATGGGGAGCATGACCGGGGACCGCTTGAGGAGCCAGGCGAGGGCGAGCTGCGACGGTGAGGCACCGTGCTGCTCGGCGAGTTCGGTGAGCGGGCTGCCTTCGCCGGTGAGCTGTCCGGTGGCGAGGGGGAACCAGGGGATGAAGCCGATGCCCTGCTCGGTCGCCCAGTCGAGCAGCTCTTCCGAGGAGCGGTTGGTGAGGTTGTAGAGGTTCTGTACGGAGACGATCGGCGCGATCTCCTGCGCGGCCTTGACCTCGGCCACGGTGACCTCGCTGAGGCCGATGTGGCGGATCTTGCCCTCGTCCTGGAGCTTCTTCAGCTCGCCGATCTGGTCCTCGAACGGGGTGTCGGGGTCGATGCGGTGGAGCTGGAGCAGGTCGATGCGCTCGACGCCGAGGCGACGCAGGCTCATCTCGGCCTGCTGGCGGAGGTAGTCGGGGCGGCCGAGGGGCGTCCACAGGTTGGGGCCCTGGCGGGTCTGGCCGACCTTCGTCGCGACGATGATGTCGTCGCCGTAGGGGTGCAGGGCCTCACGCAGGAGGTTGTCGGTGACTTCGGGGCCGTAGGCGTCGGCGGTGTCGAAGAAGTTCACGCCGAGCTCGGCGGCGCGCTTGATCACGCGGATGGCTTCGCCACGGTCCTTCGGTTCGCCCCAGACGCCCTGGCCGGTCAGCTGCATCGTGCCGTAGCCGAGGCGGTTGATTTCGAGGTCGCCGCCGAGGCGGAAGGTGCCCGAAGCCTCTGCCGGGCGGGTGTCGGTTGCCTTGCTCATGGGGGTGGTCCCTTCGGATCAGATATCCGGACAGGTCGCCTACCCGTTCGTAGCCGGGGCACGATGACCTGACCGTGTGCCATGACCCCACGATGCAAGGTTGACATATATGTCAGGGTCAAACCGGATCGGGGTGACCGCCCTCACTGCGGGACGTACGGCTTCCCGTTTGACCTTCCACCGGTGTCAACGTTTGACCCTGGGGTCACGACGACAGCGCAAGACCCCGGGGTGCGGTCCAGCTTGCCCGATCTCCCAGGACATCGTGACCGCGAGCGGGCTCGAGTGAACCAGACGTGAAGGAGCAGGGCATGACTGCGCAGGCCATCCGGGTCGGGATCATCGGGACCGGCTTCTGGGCCGGCTACGGGCACATTCCGGCGTTGCGGACGCTGCCGGAGTTCGACGTGGTCACCGTGTCGGCACGCCGGAAGGAGTCGGCGGAGAAGGCGGCCGAGAAGTTCGGTATCCCGCACGCCTACGAGAACGCCCACGACCTGATCAAGGATCCCGACGTCGACCTGGTGGCGGTGCTGACCCCGACTTCACAGCGAGTGCCGCTCGTGAAGGCCGCCATCGAGGCCGGAAAGGACGTCTACAGCGAGTGGCCGCTCACCACCCGCATCTCGGACTCGGAGGAACTGCTCGCCCTGGCCGAGGCGAAGGGTGTCCGGCATGTCGTCGGGCTCCAGCGTCGCCAGGGGCCTGCCGCCCGCTATGCACGGGACCTGGTGGCGCAGGGTTACGTAGGGGACGTACGGGCCGCCCGGATCTCGGTCGGAGTGGACGCCTTCCCGCCCGTCATGCCGGAGAGGGTCGCCTGGACCTTCGACGTCGACGCATTCACCCACGTGCTCTCCATCTACGGCGGGCACTTCCTCGACGTGCTGTTCCAGATCGTCGGACCCCCCAAGGACCTCACCGCGATCACCGAGACCCAGTTCCCCGAGCTCACCGTCCTGGAGACCGGCAAGACGGTGTCCTCCGCCAAGCCCGACGAGGTCATGGCCATCGGCACCCTGGAGAACGGCGGCCTGTTCTCGGTCCAGCTGGAGGGCGGCCAGAAGTTCCCGACGGGCCTGCAGATCGACATCACCGGCACCGAGGGCGTCCTGCGACTGACGAACGACCGCGCCTTCGAGAACACCGAGGACAACGCCCTCCACGGCGTCAACGGGGACAGCGGCAACGGGGCCGCGCTCGCGGTGCTGCCCGTTCCCGAGGAGTACCGGTCACTCCCGGACGCTTCTCTGGACGAGAGCGTGCAGGACCTGGCCCACCTGTACGCCGCGTACGCCCGCGACAAGGCCAACGGCACCAGCGAGGCGACCACGTTCGCCGACGCCGTACGGCAGCATCACCTGATCGACCGGATCCAGCGGTCGTCCGAGCAGTTCTCGGCATAGAGAAGGGGGCACCGCATCGGCTGGGCGGCCCGGCCCCGAGCGACCTGTGGTTCCCCAACGCGGACACCCCATTGCTGCACAGGGCACTCGGATGCTGCCGTCACACAAGGCCGGCAACCCGGACGACGGGCTGGTCACGATCGGCCGGGTCCGCTCCGGCGACTGCCTACGCGGCTCCGGCGGCGCTTCGTGCCGACGTCGCCTCGCTGACGGCGTCGATGTAGCTGTCGATGGCATCCCGGTTTCGGGTGAGACAGTCGATGCGGTCCGTCATCCGGTCGCGCTCGACGGCGAGGAGTTCGAGCAGTTCCGGTTCGGCGTCATCGACGACGATCTTCAGAGGGCTGCCGAGGCACGGCAGCATCTGCTGGATGATCCGGGTGGGAATACCGCTGTCGATCAGCCCGCGGATCTGGGTGACCCGGCCCACCAGATAGTCGTCGTACTCACGGTATCCGTTGGGCAGTCGCCGCGGCTCGATCAGCCCCTGCGCCTCGTAGTAGCGCAGCGACCGCGCGGGTGTGTCCGTCAGCTTCGCAAGCTCTCCGATGCGCATGTGGCCGTCCTCACTTCCCATCTGCGGCTCCGGGTCGACCTTGACACCAATGTCAACCATGCACCGTAAGGTTATGACTCAAGTACAACAGGCGCCCGCCCCCGCCGGCCAGTCGGGTCGCCTTCCGCTCGGCGGCCTGCTCGCCCTCGCGGCCGGCGGCTTCATCACCATCATGCTGGAGACGATGCCGGCGGGAATCCTGCCGGCGATCAGCGGCGACCTCGGCATCTCGGAGTCGGCCGCGGGCCAGACAGTGACCATTTTCGCGATCGGATCCATCGTCGGCGCCATCCCGCTGATCAGCGCGGATGGGGTGGCCGCGCAGGCGACTCCTGCTCCTGGCTCTGACCGGATACGCCGTGACCAGCGTCGTCACCGGCCTGTCCGGCTCCTTCGCCCTCACCCTCGCGGCCCGGTTCGCCGCCGGACTGTTCGCGGGCGTGCTGTGGGCGATCATCGCCCCCTACGCCCGGCGCATGGCGGCACCGCACCAGCAGGGCAAGGCTCTCACCATCGCACTGGCGGGCACCCCGATCGCGCTCGCGATCGGCACCCCGTCGGAACGCTCCTCGCCGACCTGATCGGATGGCGCGCCACCTTCGGGGTGATGACGCTGCTCGCAGGTCTGGTGATCGTCTGGGTGCTCGCGGCAGTGCCGGACTTCCCCGGACAGGCCAAGGGAGAGCGCACCCCCGCGGTGCAGGGTCCCGGGAGGCCGCGGTGCGGACGGTGGCGTCGACGAGCCGGCGCAGTTCGTGGCGGAGGGCGGCGATTGCTTCCCGTTGGCGTTGCAGGTCTTGCAGGTCCCCGGCTGCCGGGGCGTGCGGGGTGGTGGTCGAGGTGGTGCGGGGTGCGGTCATCAGGTGTCTCTGTGTGGGTGGCGTGGCGGCGGGCGCGTTGACGTGGTCAGCGGGCGGCCCGGGGTGGGGTGGTGTCGCGGACGAAGACGGGCTTGAGGTGCTTCTCGGGGAGTACGTCGGGGAGTTGTTCCCAGTCGAGGACGTGGGAGACGACGCGTTCGGGGGCGACGATGCCGGTGGTGGCGAGGTCGAGGGCGTCGGGGAGGTGCGCGCGGACGTTGTCGCGGGCGATGCGGAGAGTGACGCCGGTGAGGTACATGTCGAGGAGGGGGAGTTCGCCGGGGCGGAAGTGGTTGCCGGCCGACTCGCAGATGCCTTCCGGGGCAAGGGAGTTGACGGCGAGGGTGAGCTGGTCGACGCGGCCGGTGGCCTCGACGGCGAGGTCGAAGCCGTGGCGGATCGGTTCGATCGCCTCGGCGGTGCGGGCGCCGAAGCTCTCGGCGAGCTTGCGGTGTTCGGGGTCGGGGTCGACGTAGAGGACGTCGGAGGCGCCCAGCGCGCGGGCGATGTCGCAGACGTACAGTCCGATGCTGCCGCGGGCGATGACCAGCACCCGGGCGGCGGGGCGGGCCTTGAGGCGCGGGGCGACGAGTCGCCAGGACAGGGACCAGTTGTCGCTGGCCGAGGCCATCGCGACCGGGTCGAGGCCGCCTGGCAGCGGGACCAGCATGGCGTCCGCGTACGGGACGTGGACGAGGTCGGAGAAGAGGCCGCCCCAGTTGCCGCCGATCGGCGCTCCGTACATCGCCATGTGCGGGACGGAGGTGCAGTGGGCGGTCAGTCCGGTGCGGCAGCGGTCGCAGGTCCCGCAGTTGATCGACCAGGGCACCACCACCAGGTCGCCGGGTGCCACGGTCGTGACGGCGTCGCCGACGTCGACGACCCGGGCCACGCACTCGTGGCCGAGGGCGAACGGCGGGTCGATGAAGCCGTGTCCGGCCAGGATCGCGGTGTCGACGTCGCAGGAGGTCGCGGCCACCGGGGCGACGATCGCCTCCTGGTCGGACCGGAGTTCGGGATCGGGGGCCTCGCGCCATTCGACCGAGTTCCGGGCGACGTAGGTCAGTTCACGCATCGGTCTGCTGCCCCTTCGCCAGGGCTACGAGATCGGCGTAGCGGATGACGGAGCCTCCCGCGCCCCAGGTGCCGTCCGGCTGCTCGTGCACGAGGACCCACACCCGCAGCGCGTCGTCCGGGCCGAGGCCGGCGGCCGACAGGACCGTCTTCGTCGCGTCCTCGACCAGGCCGGTCTTGCGCCGCTCGGACAGTGCTCCCTGGGGCACCGTCACCTCCACCAGAAAGCGGGGAGCGTCATCCTCGGCGGTCCTCTGGGCGCCCTCGGGCAGTTCGACGAGGTAGCTCCACGCCTGGGCGCGGAAGAAGGTGGTGTTGGGTGCCCCCTCCCAGCGCAGCAGCACGGCCGCGAGGTCGCGCTGAACGGTGGCGCGGCCCTCCGCGGTGAGGGCGCCGGCGGGCACGGTCAACCGGATCACGGGCATGGCAGCTCCTATGACGAGTGTTATAGACCTCGGTCACGGTAGACTATGACGATTGTTATAGCCAGAGGGGAGTGCTCAGAGGTGGGCAAGAGCAGTGCGCCGTCGCGCGAACGGATCGTGGCCGGTGCCGCCGACATGATCAGCCGGCGCGGGCTGAGCGCCACGAGCATCCGGGAGATGGCCAAACACGCCAAGGCGCCGCTCGGGTCGACGTACCACTACTTCCCCGAGGGCAAGCAGCAACTAGCCACCGAGGTCGTCCGGTTCACCGGCGAGTGGGTGGCCCGCAGCCTGCGCAAGGAGCTGGAGGCGGGCCCGGCCGAAGGGCTGCGGGCCTTCCTCGGCCTGTGGCGGAAGATCGTGGTGGAGAGCGACTTCCACGCCGGCTGCCCGGTCCTGGCGGTGGCCATCGAGGAGCCCCCGGCCGACGAGATCCCACCCGCTCTCGCCGCTGCGGCCGAGGTCTTCGAGCAGTGGGAAAGTCTGCTGGCCGACTCCCTGCAGGCGCACGGCGCCGATGCCGACCAGGCCGCGCAGCTCGCGACGCTCATCGTCGCCGCCGTCGAGGGCACAGTGGCCATGTGCCGAGTCCAGCGCAGCACGCAGCCGCTCGACCGCACCGCCGCACAGCTCCAGGCGCTCATCACCGCTGCGATCAAGGAATGAGCCCCGGGAACGTTGATCTGAGGGTGCGGGGTGGCTCGGCCGAAGCTGTGGGACGTCGATGACGAACTGTGGGGTGTGATCGAACCGCTGTTGCCGAAGGTCGAGCGGCGGACTCGGCATCCAGGTCGGAATCGGCATCCGGACCGGCTGGTGTTCCAGGGCATCCAGTTCCTGCTGCACACCGGGGTCGCTTGGGAACACTTGCCGCAAGAGCTCGGCTTCGGCTCGGGCATGACCTGCTGGCGCCGCCTGGCCGAGTGGACCGAGGCTGGCTTGTGGCCCCGGCTGCACCAGGAACTTCTGGCGAAGCTGCGCAGCGCGGACGTGCTGGACTTCTCCCGGGCGGCGGTCGACGGCTCTCACATCCGGGCGCTGAAGGGGGCCCAAGACTGGACGAACCTCTGTCGATCGGGGCAGAACCGGCAGCAAACACCACCTGATCACTGACGCCACCGGCATCCCACTCGCCGTCACCCTGACCGGCGGTAACCGCAACGACGTCACCCAGCTCATCCCGCTCCTCGAAGCCGTTCCGCCGGTGCGCGGCAGGCGTGGCCCCCGGCAGCGCCCGGACATTGTGCTCGGTGACCGCGGCTACGACCACGACAAGTACCGCCGCCTCGTCCGGGCTCTCGGCGTGAAGCCGGTGATCGCCCGCCGGGGCACTGAGCACGGCTCAGGGCTCGGGACTCACCGCTGGGTGGTGGAGCATGCGTTCGCACATCTGCACTGGTTCCGCCGCGCGCGGATCCGCTGGGAGATCCGCGACGACATCCACGAGGTCCGCTCAGTCTCGGATGCTCCATGATCTGCTGGCGCAGGCTGAGCTCACTCCGATGACAGGTGCCCGTCCCAGGCGCCGAGCACGGCGCTGAGCAAGCCCCGATGAGTTGCGACCCAGTCGGACGGTAGATCGATGGGCACCCGCACGGTCGTCATCGAGATCAGTTTGTCTTCAACCACCACCTCGGGGCAGTCACGCTCGCCGTTCAGGTCGATGCAGACGGATGGCCCGCGCTGGACGTGCAACCAGGCGATGTCCTCACCGGCCTCCAGGCGGTCCAGTGCCTCGGCCCACGAGGTGAGCCGCGATCGCCACAACGAGAGGTCCACGCGGCCGGCCACGAACGGCGTGTCGACGACAATCTCTGCGGCGAGCCCACCGGCCACACCCTGCAAGGGGCCAAGCACGGTGATGCGCACACTGTTGCCTTCGTCATCGCACAAAAGAGCCAGATCCAACTGCCCAGCCGGCACCACCGACCTCGCCGGTTTCCAAGGCCCTGAGCGAAGCGGTCACCACCTCCTCGACGGGCATGCCTCCGCCGTCGTGTACGCGCGCCACATCACCGGCTACCGGATCCTGACCCCGGGTGAGATGGAACTCGGTTGCCGTCAGCCCGGGGCACAGCACCTGGACACGAACCGGCGCACCGTCCAACTCTGCGGCGAGGGTTCGACTGAAGGTGACCACGTACCCCTTGGTCCCTCCATAGACCGCCCGCACCGGCAGAGGGTCCGGCGGAAGCGAACCGGCGAAGGTGAGGGTGGAAGCCACATTCACCACGGCGCCGCGGCCGCGTGCCAGCATGCCCGGCATGGCTGCACGAGCGAGCCGGGCGAGCGCCACCACGTTCACGGCCATCACCTTCTCCAGCAGTGCTGTATCGGTCTAGGCGAAGGGGCCGCCACCAGCACCAGATCGTGACCATCCGCAGCGAGCCGACGTGCGTAGGCCGCACCGATGCCCGAGGAGGCACCGGTCACGATGGTCGTTCCCTCGGCGGGAAGGGATTCGGGATGGGTGGTCATGAAGTCCTCCTTGTGTTCGTGATTCGACGGAGGCGTCCCTCAGGTGGACACCGCCCGGGTCCAGGACCGTCGACGGCTACGCGGCGGGGATGTTCCTGGCTTCGGCAGTGATGATCTGCAGGGCCTCGGTGATGCGGTCGTGGTGGGTGCGGTGGGAGACGACGCAGACGCGCAGGGTGTAGCGGCCGTCGACAACTGTGCTGGAGAGCACGACGCGTTGGTGGCCGTTGATCCGCTCCAACAAGCGGCGACTCGCCGCATCGGCCCGCTCGGCGGCGGCCCGGCTGCCGTCGGCGGGGCGGATGCGGAAGATCACGGTGGACAGGTCCGGGCGCTGCGGGACCTCGAGTGCCGCGATGCCGGACAGTGTGTCGTGGACGTGTTCGGCCAGGTCGAGCTTCTCGTCCAGGGCCTCGCGGAAGGCGTCCACGCCGTGCAGGTGCAGGGGGAGCCAGGCCCGCAGACCCCGGATCTCGTGGGTCAGCTCGGGCCCGAGCCGGCCGGAGTCCGGGACGCTTGCCGGCGTTCCCATGTCCTGGAGGTAGCTGCCGGTGCCGTCGTGTGCGGCGTGCAGGGCGGCGAGGTCGCGGACGACCAGTGCGCCGGTGCCGAACGGCATGAACAGGGTCTTGTGCGGGTCCAGGGTGATGGAGTCGGCCTTCTCGATACCGGCGAGGCGCCGGGCGCCGCGTGCGGTGAGCCGGAAGAAGCCTCCGTAGGCCGCGTCGACGTGGAACCACACGTCCTCGCGGCGGGCCAGGTCCGCCAGCTGGGGCAGTGGGTCGACGGTGCCGGTGTCGGTGGTGCCGGCGGTGGCCACCAGAAGGAACGGCCGCAGCCCGGCGTCCCGGTCGGTGCGGATCATCGCGGCGGCGCCTTCGGGGTCCATGCGCAGGTCGGCAGTGTGCGGCACGGTCCGTATGTGCGCGGCGCGGATGCCGGCGAGGCGGGCGGCCTTGGCGACGGAGTGGTGGGCGAAGGCGGTGGTGTAGACGGTGCCGCCGGCGAGATCCTCGCCGAGCCTGTCGTGGCGGGCGGCGACCGTCGCGGAGAAGGTGGCCATCGAGCCGCCGCTGGTCAGCAGGCCGCCGCTGCCCTCCGGGAGGCCGCACACCTCTTGGGCCATCCAGCGGATCACGCTCTCCTCCAGCGCGGCGAGGGCCGGAGCCACCGAGGCCAGGCCGCCGTAGCGGTTGGTTGCGCGGTTGTAGAACTCGGCGAGCGCGGCCGTGTACAGGCCGCTCCCCGGGATGTAGGCCAGGTGGCCGGGCCCGGCGGTCTCCAGAGCGCAGTCGGCGGCCTCGTCCAGGCGCGCGAGCAGGGCCTTCAGGTCGCCGCCCCGGGCGGGGGGCGGTGCCAGGAAGGACTCCGCGAGGTCGGCCTCGGCCTGCGGGGACAGGGGGCTGGTCGCGGGACGGGCCGCGAGCTTGTCGGTGCGGTCGACGACACGGTCCAGGACGAGACGGCCCATCTCGGTCATCGCGGCGCGGTCGGGTTCCAGGGGGAAGTGGTGCATGAGGCAGTCCGATGCGTGAGAGAGGTACGAAGGCGGCGGTCCGGCACACCGGCCGGAGCACATGACCAGGATGCGCCGCGAAGCTCGGCACGCGATGGCGCAATCAGCGCCCGCGCGGCCCTGTGACGCGGGATTATTCGCCAATCCGGCTAGTACGCTGAATTTCATGCCACGCCCCCTGTACGACCGCATCGACCGGGCGATCCTGGACCACCTCCAGCGCCACGGACGCACCCCCAACGTCGACCTCGCCGAGGCCGTACGCCTGTCACCCTCGTCCTGCCTGCGCCGCACCAAGGGGCTGGAGGAGGACGGGGTCCTGGCCGGCTACCGGGCCGATCTGGACCGCGAGCGCCTCGGCCTCGGGCTGACGGTGTTCCTCTCCCTCAAGGTCGAGCACTCCCGCACCACCTCCCAAGTGGTCGAAGAGGCACTCAAGGCGATCGAGCACGTGGTCGCCTGCCATGTGGTCTCCGGCGACGCCGACTTCTTCGTCGAACTCGCCGTGCCGGACCTGCGCACCTTCGAGAGAGTGCTAACAGACCAGATCCTGGCCATCGGCCCTATCCGCGACGCCCGCAGCACCTTCTGCATCCGCACCGTCATCGACCGCGGCCCGCTCCCCCTCAGCTCCTGGACCGCCCCGCGGGCATGACCGGACAATCCGGCTTCATCCGCTTGAGGAACACCACGATTCCCCGGCCCGAAGATGAAGCAGCAAGCCGAGCAGGCCGCCGCTTTCGTGGAGGCATGATCACCTCGCTACTCTGCGGCTGATGGCTGGGCTAGGACTTCGGGGCCGAGATCCCCGTGGGTTCAAGGAAACCGAAGGTCCTTCAGCCTGAACCCACGGGTGCACCGGTCTGCTTC
This sequence comes from Streptomyces sp. NPDC001858, assembly GCF_053594615.1. Lineage (NCBI taxonomy): Bacteria > Bacillati > Actinomycetota > Actinomycetes > Kitasatosporales > Streptomycetaceae > Streptomyces > Streptomyces sp. NPDC001858. Next base: position 20,350 of record NZ_JBSFEV010000012.1, on the reverse strand, counting down.
AGGTCGGTAGACCCGTGGGTTCGGTTGGAACACGAGGATGCTGCGTGAGTCGAAGAGCTTCGGTCGTGACATCGGCGTCGACCTGCGCCAGTGTTCTGTCGCCGTATTCGAGGATGTCGTAGTCGTCGTCCAGGTTGGCGAGTCGCTCGGCCAGAGGCAGCTCGTGCCCGAAGCGCTGATGGATCCTGAAGGCCAGCTCGCGTGGCGTCAGTTCGCCGGCCAGCATCCGCGATGTCTGCTCGGCAGCTTCTCCTGCTCGCGCTCGCGGTCAGCTCGGCGGCGGGCGACACCGACAGGGCGACCGTGGCCGCTCGGCCCGGATGGTTCCCTGACGCGGCCTGCGAATCGACCAGGCTGTCGACACTACGGCGACCGCGGGTCCCGCGGTCGCCGTCTTACCGCACCATCGGACGGCGCTCCGTGCACGTCGGCCAGGCCGACGGATACTCGAAGCCGCCCACCGTGCTCTTCGGGGCACCGGGCCGGCTTGCGTGGTCCGTCTCGAGGACGGATCTAGCGTGCGAGCAGACACGCTGCGCTGCCCATCGCACCGGCGCAGGCGAGGAGGGCGGAAGCACAGGCCGCGTGACGCTTGAGCAGACCACGTCGGAGCTCGGCGTACCGCGACTCGTACTCCTGCCGGAGCTGGGCGGCGCGCTCGGTGGTGCTCAGCAGCATCTGGCGAGTGAGGTCACTGTGCTGGCGAACGAAGTGGTACGTGACGTCCTCGGCCTGGGCCGTGGTCAGCCAGGAAAGCCGTTCGCAGAGGCGCTCGGCTTCCCGGTGCGCCTGCTCGTGGTATGTGCGTGCGAGGAGAAAGCCCTCGACCGTATCGGCCCGCCCCCTGCCGCGTCCGTCGTGCGGCGCCTCGCGTCTGCCGCGCTTCACCGCGGATCGCCTTTGTGGCTCTCGGCGTCGATCGCGTCGCGCCTGCCGGCGTTCTCACGCTGTTCGAGCTCCGCCAGCTCCGGGTGGTGCAGGTCGAAGGCGGGGGATTCGGAGCGGATGCGCGGCAGGGTGAGGAAGTTGTGGCGGGGCGGCGGGCAGGAGGTGGCCCACTCCAGGGAGCGGCCGTAGCCCCACGGGTCGTCGACCTCGACCCGCTCACCCTTCTGGGCGGTCTTCCAGACGTTGTAGAGGAAGGGGAGGGTGGACAGGCCGAGGAGGAAGGCGCCGACGGACGAGAGGGCGTTGAGAGCGGTGAAGCCGTCGGCAGCCAGGTAGTCGGCGTAACGGCGGGGCATGCCTTCCGCCCCGAGCCAGTGCTGGACCAGGAAGGTGGTGTGGAAGCCCACGAAGAGCGTCCAGAAGTGGATCTTCTCCAGCCGGTGGTCGAGCATGGTGCCGGTCATCTTCGGCCACCAGAAGCTGAACCCGCCGAACATCGCGAACACGATCGTGCCGAACAGGACGTAGTGGAAGTGGGCCACGACGAAGTAGCTGTCGGTGACGTGGAAGTCCATCGGCGGCGAGGCGAGCAGCACGCCGGTCAGACCGCCGAAGAGGAACGTCACGAGGAAGCCGACCGCCCACAGCATGGGCGGCTCGAAGGAGATCGAGCCATTCCACATCGTGCCGATCCAGTTGAAGAACTTCACCCCGGTCGGCACGGCGATCAGAAAGCTCATGAAGGAGAAGAACGGCAGGAGCACCGCCCCGGTGGCGAACATGTGGTGGGCCCACACCATCACGGACAGGCCGGTGATGGCGATGGTGGCACCGATCAGACCCATGTAGCCGAAGATCGGTTTCCGGGAGAACACCGGAAGGATCTCGGTGACCACGCCGAAGAACGGCAGGGCCAGGATGTAGACCTCGGGGTGGCCGAAGAACCAGAACAGGTGCTGCCAGAGGATCGCTCCGCCGTTCTGCGGATCGAAGATGTGGGCACCGAACTTCCGGTCCGCCTCCAGGGCGAGGAGGGCCGCGGCCAGGACCGGGAAGGCCAGCAGCACCAGCACAGAGGTGAGCAGCACGTTCCAGGTGAAGATCGGCATGCGGAACATGGTCATGCCGGGCACGCGCATGCAGACGATCGTGGTGATGAAGTTGACCGCGCCGAGGATCGTGCCGAACCCGGCCAGCGCCAGTCCCATGATCCACAGGTCGCCGCCGACATAGGCGGTGTGCTCGCCGCCGCTCAGCGGCGTGTAGGCGGTCCAGCCGAAGTCGGCGGCGCCCTGCGGCGTGAGGAAGCTGCTCAGCACCATCAGGCCGCCGAAGGCGAACAGCCAGTACGAGAACATGTTCAGCCGCGGGAAGGCGACGTCGGGGGAGCCGATCTGCAGCGGCATGATCGCGTTGGCGAACCCGGCGAACGTCGGCGTCGCGAACAGCAGCAGCATGATCGTGCCGTGCATCGTGAACGACTGGTTGTACTGCTCCTGGGACAGGATCTGCAGCCCGGGACGGGCCAGTTCGGCCCGGATCGCCATCGCCAGCGCCCCGCCGACCAGGAAGAAGGCGAACGACGTGATCAGGTAGAGATGGCCGATCTTTTTGTGATCGGTCGTGGTCAGCCAGGCGACGATCACCTGGCCCTGAATGCGGCGCCCGGCCGCCGGTACCGGAGAAACGGGTTCGGTATGGGTCGCCATCGGACTCCTCGATCGGCAGCAGCGCGTGCACGGCCAGGGCGGGGCGGCGCACGTGGATCCGCCCTGCCGGTCGCGAGGTCGGGCGGTGCGTGACCAGCCCGGCGGAAACTAGTCCGGTTGGTGCCAAGCCGCACTCGGCAGAGGATGTTTCTGGGCTCAATGGACGCAGGATCCATCCGGTCGAGTGGTGTCCGCCTCGACCTGGGGTCCGCTCACCGGGTTCGGCGCGAGTCCGCGGCGGGCGGCCTGTCCACGGCGCGCTCTCTCAGCCGCACCCCGCCGTCCCACGACGGCGATCCGGGGGCTTCCCGCCATACTCACCGGCGACCCCGGCTCGGACACGCCCTCGCTCTCGACGGGCGGAGCGGTTTCCGTGCCGCGGCGCCAATTCGCACAGCAGCGCCGTGGCGTCGTCGTTGAGACGCCCGTCGTGGTGCTCGAGCACGGCGCGGACGAGCCGGCGAAGCGTTTCGGGAGCGGCCGGGCCGTCAGGTGCCCACGCGCCCGGAACTGGAGCGGTTCTTCTTCCTCGATGACGACGACCGCGACCTGATCGCGCTGCGGCGTACGGACGCGCACCGGCTGGGCATGGCGGTGCAGATCTGCACCGTCCGCTACATCGGCCGGTTCCTGGGCGACGACTGTCGACGATCAAGTTACGCGATTCCAGTACCGCGACTTCACCGACCGGCGGTGGGGGGCGTGAGTTCCGCGGGTTCCTGTATGGGCGGGCGTGGACGCACGCCGAGGGGCCGGTGGCGCTGTTCAACCACGCGGTGACGTGGCTGCGGAAGAACCGGGCGCTGCTGCCGGGGGTGTCGGTGCTGGCCCGGCAGGTGTCGGAAGCCCGTACGGCGGCCGAGCGGCGCCTGTACGAGGCGGTGGCCCGTGCCGCGCACCGGGCCGATCCGGCGCTCGCGTCGGCGCTGGCCGGGCTGCTGGTGGTGCCGGAGGGCAAGCGGGTCTCGGAGCTGGAGCGGCTGCGCACGCCGCCGGTGAAGTCGACGGGCACTGCGATGGTGCGGGCGATGGAGCGGGTGGAGGAGATCTCCGCGTTCGCGCTTGGGCGGGTGATCCTGTCCCGGGTGCCGGTGAACCGGCTGTCCACGCTGGCCCGGTACGGGCAGCTGAGCAAGGCCCAGACGATTCTGCGGGCACCGAAGCCGCGGCGCACGGCGCTGTTGACGGCGGTGGTGCGGCAGTTGGAGGCGCAGGCGGTCGATGACGCGCTGGACCTGTTCGCGGTGCTGATGGCGAACCGGCTGATCAGCCCCGCGCGGCGAGCCTCGGAGCGGGAGCGGTTGGCGATGCTGCCGCAGTTGGAGAAGGCGCCGCGCATCCTGGCGAAGGCGTCGAAGATTCTCACCGAGGAGCTGGACCTGGTCGCCGAGCACGACGCGGACCTGGACGTCGCCGCGCTGTGGGCGGCGTTGGAGGAGGCCATGCCGCGCATGGCGGTGGCCGGGGCCGTCGCGACGGTGGAGGCCTTGGTGCCCGAGGACGACGGATCGGCTGAGGCGGCGATGCGGGAGAAGCTCGGCCTGCGCTACAACACCGTGCGCCCGTTCCTGTCCCTGCTGGGTGAGTCGGAGGCGCTGGACGCGGGTCCGGCCGGGCGGCGCATCCTCAAGGCGGTGCGCCGCCTGCCCGCGCTCTCGCGCCGCCGGGTCAAGGACCGGCCGCTGCTGCCCCGCGAGGTCGACGCCGACCTGGTGCCCGCGATGTGGCGCCGGGCGGTGTTCTCCAACGCCAAGCTGCCCCAGGGCGCCGTGGATCGCGACGCGTATGTGGTGTGCGTGTTGGAGCAGCTGCACCGCGCGCTGAACCGGCGCGACGTCTTCGCGGCTCCCTCGAACCGGTGGGCGGACCCGCGCGCCCGGCTGCTGGACTTTCTGCGGTGGGAGGCAATGCGCCCGGACGTGCTTGCGGGCCTGTCCCTGACCGAGGACGCGACCGAGTATCTGGCCCAGCTCACGCGCGGGCTGGATGCGGCGTGGCGGCAGATGGCCGACCGCCTGGAGGAGGCCGGCGCCGACGCGAAGGTGGAGATCGTCGTTCCCGAGGGCGCGGGGCGTGCCCGGCTGAGCGTGGACAAGCTCGGCGCGGTGGGCGAGCCGGAGTCGCTGACCTGGCTGAAGGCCACCACGGGGGTGATGCTGCCCAGGATCGACCTGCCGGACCTGCTGTTCGAGGTCCACTCCTGGACCGGGTTCCTCGACTCCTTTGGGCACGTCTCCGACCGGCGTACCCGCATGGAAGGGCTGCTCGTCTCCCTGGTCGCCCTGCTGGTCTCCCAGAGCTGCAACATCGGGCTGACCCCGGTCATCGACCCGACCAACAAGGCGCTGACCCGCTCGCGGCTCTCGCACGTAGACCAGAACTACGTGCGTGCCGACACCATCGCCGCGGCGAACGCCGCGCTGATCGGCGCGCAGTCCCGCATCGAGCTGGCCCAGATGTGGGGCGGCGGCCTGCTTGCCTCGGTCGACGGCCTGCGCTTCTTCGTCCCCGTCCGAAGCATCAACACCGGGCCTTCGCCCAAGTACCACGGTTACAAACGCGGCGTGACCTGGCTGAATGCCGTCAACGACCAGGTCGCAGGGATCGGTGCGATGGTCGTGCGCGGCACCCCGCGCGACAGCCTCTGCACGCTGGACACGTTACTGAACCTGGACGGCGGGGTGAAGCCGGAGATGGCGGCGACTGACAACGCCTCGTACTCCGACATGGCCTTCGGCCTGTACAAGATGCTCGGCTTCCGCTTCGCCCCGCGCTTCCGCGACCTGGCCGATCAGCGGTTCTGGCGGGCCGACCTGCCCGAGGGTGAGGGACCGGCCGCCGGTTACGGGCCGCTGGGACGTGGCCTGCAACAAGGTCAACTGCAAGAAGATCGCCACGCACTGGCCGGACATGCTGCGGGTGGCCGGGTCGCTCATCACCAACCAGGTGCGGGCCTACGACCTGCTGCGGATGTTCGGCCGCGAGGGGCACCCGACCCCGCTGGGGGCGGCGTTCGCCGAGTACGGGCGGATCGACAAGACCATGCACCTGCTCGCCCTGGTCGACCCGGTGGACGACACCTACCGGCGCCTGATGAACCGGCAGCTCACCGTGCAGGAGTCCCGCCACCGGCTGGCCCGCGCGATCTGCCACGGCGGCCGGGGCCAGATCCGCCAGGCGTACCGCGAGGGCCAGGAGGACCAGCTCGCCGCCGTCGGCCTGGTCCTCAACGCCGTCGTCCTGTGGAACACCCGCTACCTCGACGCTGCCGTCGCCCAACTCCGCGCCGAGGGCCACGACATCAAGGACGAGGACGTCGCCCGCCTCTCCCCGCTCAAGGACCGGCACATCAACTGGCCCTGTTCGAGACGGGTGACCGGGTCTTCGGCGGGTTCGGCGTCGTGATCACTGTCCTGGCGGTGATCGGCCTGATCACCAGCGCGGCCCAGAACTTCTACGGTTCGTCGCTCACGATTCTCAGCGCGGTCGACTCCGTACGGCCCATCAAGGCCACGGTGACCAAACGGCTCGTTGCGCTGATCGCCGCCGGCGTGATCGCCGTGTTCATCGCGGCGAACGCCAACGACAGTCCGGTGGTGTTGTCCAGGACGCCGAGACAGTTCGGTCCGAGCATCGGGCGGTCCACGGCGTGAACAGGTACAGCATGATCGCCAGGAAGCTGCCGAACGCCACCGTCGGCGAGGACGGCGACCCGTGATCCGGCGGGCGGCCGGGTACGCACCACCTCGCCGAGGAGCGGCAGTCGATCACCCAACTTGAGGCCGCGATCCGCGCCCGAGAGATCGGGGGCGATAGCGACATCGCCGAACACTTCACGAAGCAGGGCCACGAGTGTGGGTGACCAGCCGCAGCGACGCCGGCCGGGAAGCCGCACTCGCCCTCCGCGCCACCAGGGCGTTCTGCCGGGCCAGCCCGTCGGCTCCGGTCGGTCCGGGTCGAGCATGTCGTCGCCGGTCCAGCCCGGGGAGGCGGCGAGCGGGTCGTCCGCGTCGATGGACCTGGCGTATGCCGCGAGCCGCCGCCGATCGTGGCTCCGAGATAGGTCCACCAGAACGTGGCCCGGGTATTGACCGTCTTCGGCAGGTAGCGCGAGCGTGGGTGGTGTCGTCCGACCAGGCGCGTTCCCTAATAGGACCTACCGAGGCTCCATCCGGCAGACTCGGTGCCTGGTAGCCGCCATCAGGTGAGCACTCTTTGTTCCCTGGACTCCGAGTCCTGTTGACAGATCGTGCCCCTGCTGGTCGGCCAGGGGCGAAATCGCTGATGGGATGTCGTGCCCGCCCGGTTGCGGCGTGAGCACAGCCTTATTAGGTCGCTGATGGTTCTCCTGCGGGCTACTGCCGATCGAGGTCGATGACGGAGGACGAGTTGCTGTTCGTTGGGGACGACTGGGCCCAGGACCACCACGACGTCGAGTTGATGGACGCAGCAGGCCGTCGGCTGTCCAAGGCTCGCCTGCCGGAGGGCGTCGCGGGAATCGAACGACTGCACTCGATGATCGGTGCGGAGCTCGGCGAAGACAGCAAGGCCGAGGTCGTGATCGGAATCGAGACCGATCGGGGCCCGTGGGTGCAGGCGCTGATCGCCGCCGGCTACACGGTGTACGCGGTCAACCCGCTGCAGGCCTCCCGGTACCGGGAACGCTTGGCTGTCTCGGGGGCCAAGAGCGACGGGGCCGACGCGCACATGCTCGCTGACATGGTGCGTACCGACTCCCACCAGCTCCGCCCGATCTCAGGGGACACCGCCGACGCCGAAGCGGTCAAGGTCGTGACACGCGCACATAAGACCCTGATCTGGCAACGCACCCGCACCACGCAGCGGCTGCGGCACGCCCTGCTCGACTACTTCCCCGCCGCCTTGGCGGCCTTCGACGACCTCGACACCCTGGAACTACTGGCCAAGGCAGCCGATCCGGTCGCCGCTGCGAAGCTGACGACCACACAGATCAGTGCGGCCCTCAAGCGCGCCCGCCGACGCGGCATCCCCGACAAGGTCACCAGGATCCAAGCCGTACTGCGCGCCAAGCACCTGGGCCAGCCCACCGCTGTGACGGCAGCCTACGCCGTCTCCGTTCGCGCGCTCATCGCGATGCTGGTCACCTTGAACGAACAGGTCAAGTTCCTGCACGCGCAGGTCGAGGACTTCTTCGGCCGACACCCGAACGCCGAGACCATCCGGTCCCAGCCCGGACTGGGAGCGATACTCAGCGCCCGGGTACTCGCAGAATTCGGCGACGACCCTCACCGTTACGCCAGCGCCAAAGCCCGCAAGAACTACGCCGGCACCACCCCGATCACCCGCGCCTCCGGCAAGAAGAAGATCGTGACCGCCCGGCACGTTCGCAACGACCGGCTCATCGACGCCCTGATCGCCCAAGCATTCTCCGCACTGCGTGTCTCCCCAGGCGCCAGGGCCTACTACGAGCACCAACGCGCCCGCGGCATCGAGTTCAACGCCGCCCTGCGCCAACTCGCCAACCGGCTCGTGGGCATCCTGCACGGCTGCCTCAAAACCGGCACACCCTACGACGAGGCGACCGCCTGGTCCCACCGAGCCCACGCACTCGCCGCGTGACACCTCAGCCCCTGGGATCGCTGCGTTCCTCGCCGATCGGCGGCCTTGTTGCCGCGAAATTCCCTCGGCTACAGCTCGGGCAGCCGGTCACCGGGATCGGGAGACTGTCGCTTCTCCAGCCAGTAGAGGTAGATCTGCAGGTCGGATGCCAGGCCGCCGCCGATGTAGGACTCGAAGTCGCGGACGGCAGCAGCGATGTCCTGGCCCTGTGCGGCATCGCTCTCATCCCATGTGCTCCGCTGGTCGGACAGGTATTGCAGGACCTGTCCGCGGTTACGCCACCACTCCCGGACGGCTTCCGGTGTCCACCGGGAGTCGCCGTCACAGCCGTACCCCCCGAACGGGTCGTCGCCTGCCGCGTCAACCAGCACGGCGGTCTCCGCAGGCGTTCTGGGCTGGCGATAGACATACTCGGTAAGGTATTCACCCCCGTAGAGGACGTGGGCGGGCGCTGCAAGCCGTCCGGTGCAGCACGTGTCGGTCTCCCCGCCGTAGAAGGGCCCGGGGACGTTGAGCCACAGCCGGTCCTCCCAGCGGCCCTGAAAAGCATCGTGGTCGCTGCTGCGGACGGTAGTCATCGGGTCGAAGTAGAGCGTCACCCGCCGAGACTAGGGCATCCGTTCGAGCTGAACGCCCGCGCGACAAAGGCAACCCACGCACCTACTGATTTGACACTCCAGCTCATGGGATGTCTGTCAAGTTCAGCGTGTCGTCGGCTTCGGGCTTCTCTTCTCAGCCCCGCTCTGCACGGGTCCTATCCGGGCCGTCGGAGGAGGAGATGAGCTCTGCCTGGGAGGAACTTGGTACGGCGTGTTCAGGAGGTGGCGAGGCCGATGCGTTGCAGCCAGGCTTTGATGTCGCTGTTGGCTTGGTCGACCTTTTCGCCTTGGACTGCCAGTCCTTCTATGAAGGTGGCGCCGGGGCAGGAGGCTGCGTAGTCGCGTGCGGTGGTGCCCAGGCCGCTCATGGCGTGTGTCGTGAAGGGTGCGACGGCCTTGCTGGAGAAGTCGAGTTTCTCGGTGAACGTCGTCATGATCATGGGGGCGCGCACGTTCCAGATGGGGCTGCCCAGCAACACGGTGTCGTAGCCGGCCAGGTCGGGCAGCGGGCCCCTGATGACGGGGCGGGTGTCGGCGTCTTGCTCGCGGACGTTGCGCCTGACGGTCGCGTCGTAGTCCGCCGGGTAGGGATCGGCGGCCTCGATCCGGTGCGCGTCGCAGTCGATGATGCTGCGAATCGTGCGGGCCATCACTTCGGTATTGCCGACCTTCAGCGTGGTGCGCCCGCCGTAGTAGTAGTTCTCGCCTGGGCGGGAGAAGTAGGCCAGCAGCACCTTGCCACGCGCTGTGGCGGTCGCCGATGCGTGCGGTGTGGTCTGTCGGCGCACGGGGTCGTCTTCGTCCGTGGTGGATGAGCAGCTGGTGAGGTGGGGTGCGGTCACGGCGGTGATTCCTGTCAGCAGCGCGGCGCGCAGGAGGGTGCGTCGTCGGGCTGCGGTGGCGGGGGCCTGATGGGTCACAGATGGGCCCTTCGTGGAGGGATCTGGCAGCGGGAACGAGCGGGGCGAGCGGCGCAACACGTGCGGCTGCCGCTCGCCCTGGACCTCGGACGGTGGTTCAGGCGTCGAGGCAGTGCTGGGCGCTCGACGGCGTTCGGCCCCACGCCGCGGGCCCGGCCTTGGTCGGCCGGCCGATCAGAAGAAGGTGGGCAGGCGCGGGGTGTAGGGGTCTTCCAGTGCGGCGATCTCGTCGTCGGTCAGCGTGAGGTCGAGCGCGGCGACGGCGTCGGTGAGGTGGTGGGTCTTGGTGGCGCCGACGATGGGCGCGGACACTACGGGGTTCTTCAGTACCCACGCCAGCGCGACCTGGGCCATCGGGACACCGTGCGCGTCGGCGATCTTCTGGACGGCGTCGACGATGGCTTCGTCGGTGTCGACGAACATGGGGCGGCCGGCGAAGTCGGTGTCGGGGGTGGTCTTGGCCCGTGCGGTGCTGTCCTGGCCCCAGGGGCGTGCGACACGGCCGCCGGCCAGGGGGCTCCAGGGGATGGAGCCGACGCCGGAGTGGGCGAGCAGGCCGAACATCTCGCGCTCCTCCTCCCGCGCCAGCAGGCTGTACTGGTCCTGCATGGACACGAAGGGCGTCCAGCCGTGGCTGTGGGCCGCGTGCTGCATGGTGGCGAACTGCCAGGCCCACATCGAGGAGGCGCCGAGGTAGCGGACCTTGCCGGCCTTGACGACGTCGTGCAGAGCTTCCATGGTCTCCTCGACCGGAGTCTGCGGGTCGAAGCGGTGGATCTGGTAGAGGTCGACGTAGTCGGTGCCCAGCCGGGTCAGGGAGGCGTCGATCTGCTCCATCACGGCCTTGCGCGAGAGGCCCGATCCACCCGGTCCGTCGTGCATGGGGGAGAACAGCTTGGTGGCCAGGACGACGTCGTCGCGCTTCGTGTACTTCTTGATCGCGCGGCCCACGATCTCCTCGGAGGTGCCGTTGCCGTAGATGTTGGCGGTGTCCCAGAAGGTGATCCCGGACTCGACGGCCTGGCGGAAGATCGGTTCGGCGCCGGCGTCGTCCAGAGCCCACGGCATTTGCGAGGTGTCGCCGAAGCTCATGCATCCGAGTGCGATGCGGCTGATCTTCAGTCCGGAGGTGCCCAGACGGGTGTACTGCATGACGTGGCCCTCATCGTCGGTGCAGCCGGTCGACACCGGCTGCCTCGTCGTCGAGGCTAGGTAGCCGCCGGTGGCGGTGGGAGATGCTGTCAGCACCCCTTACTGAGCAAGCGACCTCCCTACCGTCGCGGTATGGGCAGCTGGGGGTGCGACGCTTCCTGGCCCCACCCGACCGGCGCGGATCACCACCGGGCCAGGTCGGCCGGCGCTGCGGTCAGGTGCGCGAGACGATCCGCAGCGCGGCATGATCGTGCGATGGCGAGGCGGGCGCCGCTGAGGGGGGTGCTGGCAGCATCTCCCACGTTCGATGTGGGGCTCGTAGCGTGAAGGGCATGAACAACCGCAGCGAGGTACGGGACTTTCTGATCTCACGCCGCGGGAAGGTCACCCCCGAGCAGGTGGGCCTCGTCGATCACGGCGGCACCCGCCGTGTACCGGGTCTGCGACGCAGCGAGGTGGCGGACCTGGCCGGGGTGTCGGTGGAGTACTACACCCAGCTCGAACGCGGCAACGTGCGCGGCGCCTCCGAGAGCGTCCTGGACGCCGTGGCCCGGGCGCTGCTGCTGGACGAGGCCGAGCGGGCACACCTGTTCGACCTGGCGCGTGCGGCCAACAGCGGCACGGCGGTACGCCGCCGCCCGGCGGTGCAGCGGGTACGTCCGGCCATCCAGGCGATCTTGGACAGCCAGCTGTCCCCGGCCTATGTCACCAACGCCATCGGGGACGTCATGGCCACCAATACGCTGGGCAAAGCCCTCCTGTCTCCGCTGTACGAGGACCCCGCCCGCCCGGTCAACGCCGCACGGTTCCGCTTCCTGAATCCCCGCGCGGCCGGCTACTACCTCGACTGGGAGGCCACCGGCCGCGACAGCGTCGCCGCGCTGCGCCTCCAGGCCGGCAAGAACCCCTACGACAAGGCACTCACCGATCTGATCGGGGAGCTGTGCACCCGCAGCGAGGAGTTCCGGACCCGGTGGGCTTCGCAGGACGTCCGTCTGCACCGCACGGGAGTCAAGCGGTTGCATCACCCGGTCGTCGGTGACCTTGAGCTCTCCTACGAGGCTTTGGATCTGCCTGCCGATGCCGGTCTCGTGCTGATCGTCTGCACCGCGGAACCCGGCTCACCCAGCCGCCAGGCTCTCGATCTGCTCGCCAGCTGGGCTGCGGCGCCGGACCCCGTCGAGCCCGCTCAGGAAGAGCCGAGCGACCGCGGCCGGTAGCCCCTGGCACACATTTCCCAAAACCGTCGTGCCCGCCGCCGACCACCGGCTGAGCACGGGCAACGAACCGCCGTTCCCACACGCGCCGGTGCGCACCCTCGCGCCCTTCAGCACCACCCCGAAAGGTTCACCATGTCCAAGATCCCCCATGTCACGCTGAACAACGGTGTCCAGATGCCGATCCTCGGCTTCGGCGTCTTCCAGGTCCCGGCCGAGGAGACCGAGCGGGTCGTCACCGACGCCCTCGCCGCCGGCTACCGCCACCTCGACACGGCCGCCGCCTACGGCAACGAAGAGGCCGTGGGCAAGGCCGTCAAGGCCAGCGGCATCGCCCGTGACGAGCTGTTCATCACCACCAAGATGTGGGTCAACGAAAAGGGCGAAGAGGGCGCCAAGGCGGCCTTCGACACGTCCCTGCGCCTGCTCGGACTGGACTACCTGGACCTGTACCTGATCCACCAGCCTTTCGGTGACTACTACAGCTCTTGGCGCGCCATGCAGGACCTCCACCGTCAGGGCCTGATCAAGGCGATCGGCGTGTCGAACTTCTACGCCGACCGCCTGGTCGACCTGATCGACCACAACGAGATCGTCCCGGCGGTCAACCAGATCGAGACCCACCCGTACTTCCAGCGCGCCGACGACCAGGCCCTCATGGCCGAGCGCGGCGTGCAGATCGAGTCGTGGGGTCCGCTGGCCGAGGGCCGCAACAACATCTTCAGCGACCCGACGCTGAGCGCCATCGGTGAAGCGCACGGCAAGTCCGTGGCCCAGGTAGTGCTGCGCTGGCTGATCCAGCGCGGTGTCGTGGTGATCCCCAAGTCGTCGCGACCGGAGCGCATGGCCGAGAACCTCGCGGTCTTCGACTTCGAGCTGACCGGCGACGAGATGGACCGCATCGCCGCGATGGACACCGGCGCCAGCATCGTCTTCGACCACCGCGACCCGCAGACGGTCAGGGCCATCGGCGGGTACCGCCTCGGCTGAGAACGCCCTTTCCTTCTCGCGGACATCGGCGTGCGAGCGACACATCCATGTGGGAGAAACCAGCCGGTCAGCTGCTGGCCCAGGGTGTCCTTCAGGTCAGCCGTGCCTCGTGCGTGGCGGTCAGTAACAGGTAAGGGCTCATCCAGCCCGGCGGCCTCTCAGCCATGCGGGCTCATGAGCCCGCATGCATCTCAAAGGAAGGGCTGCGCAAGGTCGTGGTCGTCGTATTCGCGCTCGTCAGTGCCGTCCTGCTGGCACTGTTCGGCGCACTCCACTGGTACGTGTGGCGCCGCCTCATACGGGACGCCACACCCAAGGGCTCGCTCCTCCGGCGAGCAGGAAGCGTCGCCTTCGTGGCCGGGCTCCTGCTGTCGGTGGGTGCCATGACGGCAGAGGGCGAAAGCGTCCCCTTCCTTGTACAAGCGTCCCCTTCCTTGTGCAGAGGATCCTGGCCTGGCCCGGGTACCTGTGGATGGCGCTGTTCCTGTACCTGCTGCTCGCGCTGCTGGCCGGTGAGGCCGTGCGTCCTGTGCTGCGGCGGTGGCTCGCGCGTCGCGGCGCCGGCGCAGGTCTACAGCAGAGGGTTCTGCCGGCGGCTCAGCCCGCGGAAGCGCAAGGGGGTGACGGCGACGCGGAGGAACTCGTGTCGGCCGACGCGCCACCGCCGACACCAGCGCACCGCGGCGATTCCGATGCGGCACGAAGCACCGCCGGGTCCGTCACCGTACTGGACCCCCCGAACGCACTGGAGTCCGCTCCGGCGACCGGCACCGCCCCCAGCGGCCCGTCACGCCGCCTCTTCGTCTCCCGCGTCGTGGGTGGCACCGCGGCAGCTGTCGCCGTCGGAACCGTCGGTTATGGCACGTACGGTGTGCTGCGCGGGCCGAAGGTGAAGCGCCTCACCGTTCCGTTGGCCAAACTCCCGCGCAGCGCGCACGGGTTCCGCATCGCCGTGGTCAGCGACATCCACATCGGTCCCATCCTGGGCCGCGGCTTCTCCCAGCGGGTCGTCGACACCATCAACGCGACCCAGCCCGACCTCATCGCGGTCGTCGGCGACCTGGTGGACGGCAGCGTCGAGCACCTCACCCCGGCCGTCGAACCACTCGCCCAGCTCCAGGCACGACACGGCACGTACTTCGTCACCGGCAACCACGAGTACATCTCCGGCGCCGAGCCATGGATCGAGAAAGTACGGGAGCTGGGGCTGCGCCCGCTGGAGAACGCCCGCACGGAACTGCCCGGCTTCGACCTGGCCGGCGTCAACGACGTCCAAGGCGAAGCAGAAGGCCAGGGCCCCGACTTCAGCAAGGCCCTCGGCGACCGCGACCGTACCCGCGCCGCCGTCCTGCTCGCCCATCAACCCGTCGTCATCCAGGACGCCGTCCGTCACGGCGTCGACCTCCAGCTCTCCGGCCACACCCACGGAGGTCAACTCTGGCCCGGCAACTTCCTCGCCGAACTGGCCAACCCCACCGTCGCCGGACTCGAACGCTACGGCGACACCCAGCTCTACGTGAGCCGCGGCGCCGGCGCCTGGGGCCCGCCCGTCCGCGTAGGCGCACCGTCCGACATCACCGTCATCGAACTCGCCTCAAAGCAGGCATAGTCCCCAGCCAATTCAATCAACCTGACCGCCCGGACCACCGAAACCACAGAACGCCCATCGCCAGACGAGCGTGGACATCATCCGAAGCCCACGGACCTGGACCGACTCCGCTGGGCAGAGCGCCAGGCGTTCATCTCAGGATCGGTCTGCTTCGGCCGCTCGCCGAGACCGCCGCGTCGCGGTTGCGTCGAGGCCAGGCCAGGCCAGGCCAGGACGCAACCGGACCAGGGCAGCAAGGTCCGCTTCTTCGTCACCCACGGTGATGCGCCGAGGGTGCTCTCAACAGACGACCACGAAGGGTGTAACCCATGCACGAACAGGACAGCACGCCGAACAGCAGTCGGACAGACCGCCGCCGTCGCGGCTTCCTGGGCGCGGCCGCCCTCGCGGCGACCTCGCTGGTGGCTGTGACGGGAGCCCCGGCCCTGGCACACGCGGCACCGTCGGCCAAGGGCAACGGGACCCGCACGCGCCGTTGTAACCAGGTGACCGCGGCGGTCACGCAGACCGCTCACCGCAGGCTCGGGTCCTTGAAGGTCTCCAGCATCGGTCTGGGCACCCAGACCATGCCGGGCAACCTCTACGGTCCGGTCACCAGCCGCAAGGACATGGTCGCCCTCATCCGGACAGCCGTCGATCAGGGTGTGACGTTCTTCGACACGGCCGAGGCGTACGGGCCGTTCGAGTCGGAACGGATCGTCGGCGAGGCCCTCCGGCCCGTCCGCGACGACGTGGTGATCGCGTCCAAGTTCGGCTGGGACGTCGATCCGGACACGGGGGCCGTAACCGGCCTGAACAGTCGCCCGGACCACATCCGCCGAGCCGTGGACGGCATGTTGAAGCGCCTCAGGACGGACCACATCGACCTGCTCTACCAGCACCGGGTCGATCCCACCGTCCCGATCGAGGATGTCGCGGACACGGTGAAGGACCTCATGGCCCAGGGCAAGGTGCTGCACTGGGGCCTGTCCGAGCCGGGGCTGCAGACTATCCGCCGGGCCCACGCGGTCCAGCCGCTCACCGCGATCCAGAACGAGTACTCCACGCTGTGGCGCGGACCGGAGGACAAGGTCCTGCCGCTCTGCGAGGAACTCGGCATCGGCTTCGTGTGCTGGGCTCCTTTGGGCATGGGCTTCACGACCGGCACGATGAGTCCGTACACCCGGTTCGCGGAGGGAGACCGCCGGACCGCGTTCCCTCGCAACAGCCCGGACAACCTGGCCGCCAACATGCCGCTGGTGCAACTGCTGCAGGACTGGGCGGTGCGCAAAGGTGCCACACCCGCCCAGATCGACCTCGCCTGGCTGCTGGCCCAGAAGCCCTGGATCGTGCCGATACCCAGCACCACCAGGCTGTCCCACCTCCTGGAGAACATTGGCGCGGAAGAAGTCAGGTTCAGCCGTGACGAACTCCAGGAACTGAACGCCGACGTCGCACGGATCACCATCCAGGGCGACCGGCTTCCGCCGGCGGCCCTCGCGATGACGGGTGTCGAAGCACCGACCCGCTGACCGACGACGCCCACCTGACGGCCCAGAACACAACGGCCTGCGCCTGCTGCGCGACGCGGCCTGGAAGGCGCTGACCCCGAGGCCGCCCAGTGAGCAAGCGCACCCGACGGGCTGCCCCCACCGCGCAGGCAGGGGCGGCCCGGCCCACCGTCACAGTGTGCCGAGGTTGTTGCTGTGGCACCGCGGCCAAAGTCCCGCGCCTGGACCACGAAGCGCAGCTCACCGACTCGCGCACTTCGCTGGCCCGCGTCGCGATGGCCCGGCGGACCGACTGCCTGGGCGCCTGCGAGCGCGCCAATGGCATCGCCATCCAGCCCTCCGTCGAAGGCCGCAAAGCCGGGGGCCGGCCCGTCTGGCTCGGCCAGGTCAACGACCCCGACAATGCCGCCGACATCACCGCCTGGGTCAAGAATGGTGGCCCCGGCCTGGCCGACCCACCCGACATCCTCGACCTTTACACCTGCCAACCGTCTCGCCCCGTCCGACACGAACTCGACGACCGATCCCCGAGTTGAGAGCCTCCGCCGCGGCGCAAGATGGCGGCCCGCCAGAAGTGTCAGTGCGCGCCCTCGCTCCACCCTCGATTCTCATCGGAGCGGCGCCTGGCGTGCGTCGGGGAGCCACACCTTCGGCCTTCGAGAAGTCCAGCGGGCCCTTGACCGCGTTCACGGGATCCGGTCGGGGCGAGGCTGGGCCGGCAGTGCCCTGACGGGGGAGCCGGGTTGAGACAGCGCACCACGCAGTTGCCGGTTCTCCGCAGTGAGTTGGTTGACGGCGCGTACGACGTGGTCGACGTCGGTGCGCAACTGGTCCAGCTCCGTGACGTCCTGCTGGCGGAGTTCCTTCAGTTTGACGATCTGCTCGCGCAGGCGGATCTCGGAGTCCGGGATCTGTCCGCGGGCCCTGACCTGCGCGTAGAAGTCGTTCTTGAGGTCGGGGTGGCGCTGGGTCAGTGCGTTGCGGGGTACGCAGGCTTCCTCGGCCAGGGCGACGACCGTCAGAGCACCGTTGGAGTGCTGCGGGGTCCCTTGCAGGATGCGGTCCATGGCCGCGCGGATACGGTCGCGTTCGTCGGGTGCGGGGCTCATGCGGTGCCGTCCTGGAGGGTGATGCGGGTGCGGTCGTGGGCTGCGGCGAGGTCGCGCAGGCGCTCGGCGTTGCCGTGCAGCCGCTCGCCCAGCGGGCCGGGGACGTGGGCTGCCCGCTGATCGAGCGCGGCGGCGCGGCGCCGGAGGCCGACGGCGTGCTGATCGGTACGGGCGATGTTCGTGCAGGCGGGGACGCACCGGTCGAGACTGGGGGTGTCCTTGATGTCGCGGTGGCACAGGGCCTTGTCGCGCTTGTAGACACACATCAGCAGCGTGCTGGGGTTGTCGTAGACGGCCAGTTGAGGGTTGGCGCGGATCTGGCGGGCCTGCCGGGCGGTGATGACATTGCCGGTGTACTGGGCCGCGGTGGCGACGGCCTTGATGGCCCGGCGGGCAGCGGGCCCGGAGATCCCGATGCCGGCCTCGAGATCGGCGTTCAGGTCGGCGACGGTGTCGATGCCGGCGCGGGCCGTCTCGATGTCGAGGAGGTCGTGGATGCCGTCCCGGCTGCGCGCGGCGTATCCGGCTGATACGGAAGTCCGCAGAGGGCCGTACTGAATCGCGAGAGCGACCAGCCCACCGGGCCGACGGGCGATGTGCCAAGCCAGGCTCCTGCGGAACCGCTCAGTACCGATCTTCCCGTGCGGATCCGGCGGGATGAGCTCATGAACCAACCCGCGGGCAGCCGCCTCCTCGTTGGCCCAGGTGACGAAGTCCTCCACCCGGATACCCAGCGTGTGAACGGTGAGGGAGCCGGTGCCAGCCCGGGTGCCGCGCAGGTCGTGGGCGTGGTGGTCGAACAGCAGCCCGCCGTCGGGAACCATGCGCTCCAGGACACGGCTCTGCACGCGAGGAGGAACAGCAGATGTTCACCACTTCGGGAGGCAGATCCGAGGGTTGCAGCATTCGAACTGTTCAAGAGCTGCGGCAGCACCGGTTGCCGGTGCTCAGTGGCGGTACGCGGCTGTCGCGGCCTCGATGAAGGATCGGATCAACGGGTTGGTGTCACCTTCGTTCCACACCGCCACCACTCGGCTCGGCACCATGTCGGTCAACGGCACCACGGCCAACTCCGCGGGCAGGTCGTGTCCGAGCGGGGCCAGGCCGACCGTGCCGTTCCACAGCACGGCCTGAAGGCATTCCTGGACGGCGCGCACCACTGGGCCCTCGCGCGGCCTGCCGCCGTTCCAGTACGACTGCCAGATGGGGTCCGTGCCCTGCGGGAACTGGAACCAGCGGCGGTCGCTCAGCTCGGCCAGCCGCAGCCGGTCGCGGCGGGCCAGCGGATCGTCGGCGCGCAGGACCACGCCGACCGGATCGGTCCGCAGCGCCCGCACCGTCAGGGCAGTCTCGTCGAACGGCGCCCGGGTCAAGGCGACGTCGACCAGTCCGGCGCGCAGCCCGCACGTCGGGTCGGTCAGATCGGTGTCGCGAATGCGGATGTCGATGCCGGGGTGGCTTCGGCGATAGGCGGCGGCCAGCCTGGACACTCCCGGGTCGGTGCCGTCACCCAGGATGCCGAGGGTGATGGTCGCGACGCCGGCTGCCGCGCTCACGCGTACACGGACGCGCTCGGCATGGTCGAGCAGGGCCCGCGCCTCGTCGAGGAGCACCGTGCCCACGGGAGTGAGCGTGACGCCGGCAGGCGAGCGGGCGAACAGCAGGGCCCCGGCATCGGCCTCCAACTGCTTGATCGCCCGGCTCAGCGGCGGCTGACTCATGTGCAGTCGGGTGGCGGCCCGGCCGAAGTGGAGTTCCTCGGCGACGGCCACGAAGTAGCGCAAGGTCCGTAGCTCCACGCTGCAACGATACCCATGACGTATCGGCGCTGCGGGATGGGTCTTGGACAGCCGTGGGACCCCGGCGGTGCACTTGGGGCATGACCGAAGAAGCGAAGACCAGCGAGTCGCAGGCCGACCCCGCCGTATCGGTGGTGGGTCCCGGCGACGGCGAGACAATCGTTCTGGGCGCCACACGCATGCGCGTTCTGGAGGACGGCAGCCACACCGGGCACCGCCTCGCGATCGCCGAGTCCGTCCTCGCCCCGCACTCCCAGGGACCGCCGCAACACCGCCACGCCCAACACGACGAGGGCTTCTACATCCTCTCCGGCACCGTGCGGTTCACCGTCGGGGACGAGGACCACGACGCCACCACGGGAACGCTCGTGATGGTTCCGCCCGGCACCCCGCACACCTTCGCCAACCTGACCGACCAACCCGCCGTCATGCTCAGCACATTCACCCCCGACCTGTACGTGCAGTACTTCCGGGACCTCCAGAAGGTGCTCGCCGGCGGCCGGCCGCTGACGCCACAGGCCAGCATCGACGCGATGAGCCGCTACGCGACCGAGCCCGCCACCAACCTCGCCTGAAGCCGACGGGACGGAACGGTCAGGCCGCCCTCCTGTCGACCAGCGGGGCCGTGGCACTCCCGCCTCTCGGCGTCCGGATCCCTCGGACGCCGGACCGGGCCTGATCCAGGGCTCTTCTGGCAATCGGAGCAGTCGACGGGGCCCGTGAACCGGTGACCCATGAACGGGAACTATGAACATCGCCTATTGGATCGTCGCGGGACTGCTCGCCCTCTTCTACTTCTACGCGGGCACGCTGAAGGTGATCCGCAGCCGCGATCAACTCCGACCGATGATGGCCTGGGTCGACCGCATACCCTTGCCCGCCCTCAGGGCGCTGGGGACGGCCGAGATACTCGGCGCGACCGGCCTGATCCTGCCGCCGCTGACGGGCATCGCGCCCTCGCTGGCGCTGGCCGCGGCCATCGGCTTCGTCCTCCTGCAGACCGGTGCGATCGCCGTCCACCTGACCGGCGAAGACCGCCGGATCACACTCAACGTCGGGCTCACCACCACCGCGGCCGTGACCGTCTGGCTGGCCACCAGGCTGTGATGGAGCACAGCCCTCGACTGGTGGATACGACTGCGGGGCCAGCCCTCGCACGGCCGCTGTCATTTCTCGGTTCTGGCACAGATCTTGGGGAGCGGTCGCGGAGTGTCACCAGGGCAACAGCATGAGGTGGGTCGGCCCGCAGGGCGGTTTGCCGGGACAGTCC